>JAKASC010000001.1 GCA_021828245.1 Acidobacteriota bacterium | reverse complement strand
CGAGCCGACCGGCGACCTGGACGCTCAGTCGGCGGAAGAGATTTTACAAATTCTCAGCCGTTTGAACCGCGATTTTCACAAGCCGATTGTCATGGTAACCCACGACCCGCGCGCCGCGGGTTTTGCCAGCGTCATCCGGCATCTGGAGAAAGGACGATTGCTCCCCCATGGCGTTGCTTCCTCCGCAACCAGCCGCGCCTGAACGCCCGCGCCGTCGTGCCCGCCGTGGAACTCGCCCCAGCCGCGCCCGCTCATCTCTTCCGTCCGGGTCGTCGGTCCCCGACCACAATACCCGTGAGCGCATCCTTCGCCATGCCGCTCGCTTGTTCGCCGAGCGCGGCTTCAAGGATTTGACTGTTCGTGAAATCTGCCGCGTAGCCCAAGTTAACCTGGCGGCGGTTAACTACTACTTTGGCAGCAAGCTGGGGCTCTACAAAGAAGTCATCGGTTGGCTTGCCGACCACATGGAGACCGCTAAAGGCGACCTCATCCCCCAGGACGCCGCGCTGACGCCGGAAGAGCAACTCCGCGCCTACGTCCGCAATTTCCTCGGTCGTCTCCTATCCGCGCGCAGCGAGAATTGGATGGACCGGCTGCTGGGCCGCGAAATGCTCGAGCCCTCGCCGGCGCTGGACTTGATTATCGAGCGTGGCATTCGTCCAAACGCCCAACGCCTCGGCGCGCTGGTCGCCACGCTGATGGGTTCTACGGTGCGCGACGAGCGGGTCTGGCAATGCGCCGTCAGCATTCAAGCCCAGTGCCTGTTTTACTACTCTTCGCGCCCGGTCTTCGAACGCATGACGCGCGGCCTCAAATTCACTCCCCAAGTCATTGACGGTATCGCTCGCCATATCGCCGATTTTTCCCTCGCCGGCATCCGAGCCGCCTCAGCCCGTTCATAGTGCCCTCGACGACTCTCGCGCCGGGTGGTTGAAATCCATCACCCAGAGGTGAAATCCAGCCATCCCCGAATTTCAAAGACTATGAGTCGCAACCTGCTCCAACGCCATAACCTTCGCTTTTTCAGTAAGAAACCTAATTTCAGCAAAATCGGCACGCAACGTGCTACGAGGCACGGTGGGTTCGGTTTTCCGGCCGCCGCTTACGGTCGCGAGCCCGCAAGTTGAGCTTGCATGCCGGCCAAGGGGTTGCAGGCATTGCGTGGAACCTCCCTCCGGCGTCGGGTTGAAGGTCCCCCCTCGGCCGGACAAGCTCAGTACCGCCGGGCAACGCAGCTTGCCCGGAGGGCAGGTCACCAAGGAGTCACCATCCATGCGTCGCTTGAAGGCTAACCGATACAAACCACTCGCCGGCCGAGCGGGCGTCTTGCTGGTGTTGGCCGTCGCCGCGTCGCCGCTCTGGGCCGGGCAGAATACCTCCGTTCCCAATGGCCCGCCCGCGGCCGGCGCGGCGAACAACGATCCGCCTTACGCCGAGGTCCCGTCCACCTTAACGCTCCCTGCCGGAACCCTCATCATCATGCGCACCTCGGATTATCTTTCAAGCAACCGCGACAAGCCGGGCGAATTGTTTCGCGGCGAACTGGTTGAGCCGTTGGTCGTCAACGGATGGGTCGTGGCGCGCCGCGGGGAGACGGTCATTGGTCGCGTGGATGTGGCGAAGAAGGCGGGGCGTATCCGTGGGGTTTCACGCCTCAGCGTTGAATTGAGCCGGCTGATTCTTGTGGATGGCCAACAGGTTCCCGTCCAAACCCAGCTTGTGCGAACCTCCGGGGGAACCTCCCGGGGCCGCGATGCCGAGGCGGTTGGAACCACCACCGGGATGGGTGCGATTATCGGCGCGGCAGCCAACGGCGGCGAAGGCGCTGGCATCGGCGCGGCCATTGGCGCGGGTGCCGGACTCGCCGGCGTGCTGCTGACCCGCGGCCGCCCGGCCGTCATTCCGGCCGAAACCGAACTGACCTTTGAACTGGAATCCCCGGTTACGTTTTCCACCCGCGAGAGTCAGGTGGCTTTCCGCCCGGTGACTCAATCCGACTACAGCGCCCGCCAAGGGCCTCCCACGCTGCGGCATCGCCCGCAATTTGTTCCTCCTGGTCCCCCGCCGTGCGCCGCTTGCGGCTATCCCGTTTACGGCCCCTGGCCGTGGTGGGACGGCGGCTATTCTCCTTTCTTTATTGGTTTTGATTACGAATGGGGTGGTTTCCGGCGAGGTTTCTATCGCGGCTTCCGCCGTTGAGGAGCCGTCGCTCCGATGCGCTGAACAAGGATTGTCGCTGGATGCGGAAGGCTGCGGCCCAAGTGCCGCTAGGCGAAGCCCACGTCATAACGACGGGCGAGGTGCACGCCTTGCTTTGGACAAGCGCCTTCGGAGCTCACGTCCTGCTCGGCCTTAAACATCCACTTCAATCTCGTCGAAGCGCCTCCACTTGTAAACCGCAATGGACACGATCCAGCTCAAGGCAAAAAGGCCGATGATAAAATAGCCGAGAACCCCGAAATTGTGATTTAACCGCGCCACGCCGTTCCAGAAGGTTCCCTGCAAATGAAACTGCTCGGCCATCAGTCCGAGCGCTTCGATGCCTCCCACCACGAGCGCCACCATCACGGAGACGCAGGTAATCGTCAAGTTGTAATAAAGCTTGCGCACGGGTTTGACGAAGGCCCACCCGTATGCGCCGAGCATCAGAATGTTGTCCGTCGTGTCAATCAAGGACATGCCAGCCGCAAAAAGCACCGGAAACACCAGAATCTTCCAAAACGGCAAGCCCTTCGACGCCTCGGCGGCGGATAGAGCCAAAACGCCGATTTCCGTCGCCGTGTCAAAGCCCAGTCCGAACAAAACGCCCACCGGGTACATCTGCCAACTGCGCTTGACCATTCGGAAGACGGGACGGAACAGCCGCGCCAGAAAGCCTCGGCTGCCGAGCAGAAGATCGAAGTCTTCCTCCACGTAAGGTTCGCCGCGCCGAACCTTGGCAAACACCCGGTACACGGAGCGAAGCACGATAAGATTGACTCCGGCGATGGCAAACAGAAACAGTGCCGAAACTATCGTGCCGATGATCCCGCCCAACTGACGGATCGTGCCCATGTGAAGCTGGAGCGCCATGGCGGTTCCGGCAATGGCCGCTGCGCCCAGCACCACCACGGTCGAGTGACCGAGTGAAAACATAAAGCCCACCGCGACCGGGCGCTGACCCTCCTGCATCAATTTGCGCGTCACGTTGTCAATGGCGGCGATATGATCGGCGTCCACAGCGTGGCGCAGTCCGAAGCTATACGCCAACAACGCCGTCCCCAGCAAAATCGGGTAAGGATGAAAAACCACCGCGGCCCATACCCACGCGCCCAAATTCACGGCCAGCAAAATGGCATAAATTGCCATCACCCGCCGGCCCACACTCCGGGCTCCGTCCTTGCGCAGGCTCTCCACGCTTTTTCGCATCCTCCGTAGTCTATCTTAACAGGTCGGTCAAAAACTTGCCGTGGCAGCGTCGCGGCCGGGTGACATCTCCTTTTTCCGTCCGCGTATTGCCCCAAGGCTGAGGCGACTTTCACGTCCGGCAGCCGAGGCGCGTGCGAGGTTTGGCTTGGCGTGAGGAAGCGGTGGTCAATGCCGGCCGGCGGCTTAACCGCGTCCGTCCGTTGCTCGCGCCACGTCGCGGCCTGGGACGACGTCCACCTGCAATTTCGGGTCGGCGGCGGGTACGTACGTCGTCGGCAGACCAAGTTCGCGTCGCACGATATTGGCGCCCTGGGCAATGGCGCTCGCTTTATAAAAAGCAATTTCGCGGTTCGCGCCCTGCCGGCCAAAGCCGCAATCGCTGGAGACAATCAATTGCTCCGCAGGAATGTATTTCAGCGCCTGGCGAATCTCCGCCGCCACGTCTTCCGGCCGGTCGGCTTGGAGCGTCCGATGGCTGACCACGCCGATGGCGATTTTCTTCTTCAGGTCGTTTTTGAACGGCGCAAAAAGCTCGATGTCCTTCTGATGACGGTCCTTCATTTCGAGTGTCCACACGTCGCCGCGGCAGCGCTCCAGATAAATTTCGATGGAGTTGGCGTAGCTGGTGTCCTCCATCACCCGCTGCATATTGGGATTCCCCCAGCAGGTGTGAATCCACAATTCCACGTCGTCGAGCCCTTGGACCTCGCGATTGAATGCGTCAATCATGAATTTCACTTCGGCGTGGTCTTTGCCATAGGTGTTTGCCATAAAGTGGAACGTCGGCTCTTCCGTCTGGATGCACCGGGCGCCGGCATCGCGCAGCGCCAAAAGCTCTTTGTTCATGGCCACCGCCATGTCCCAAATCACTTCGCGCTTGTCTTTGTAGCGCGGCGTGTGGATGTCGAGAAACAGCGCCATCACCTGCGAGCAGCACGTGCCGAACTTGACGGGCTTGCCCGACTTCGATTGCGCGATGCGCCAGAGCTTCGGATAATCGAGTGGCCGATGTTCAATCTTGCCCACCACGTGCGGCCAGCGCCAGCCCGTGTAGATTTCATTCAGCAGCGTGCCCGGCGGATAGTGCAGCCACGGCGCCGTGGTTTCCTCCGGCTGCAAGTAATCTCCCTCCAGCCCCGCCCAGCGCTGCAAGGGATAGTGATGCCAGGCCCGGCCCGCCAGGTCTTCATCCACGTGGAAATCGCCGTGCGTCAGAATGTCCAACCCCGCCCGCTCTTGGTCGCCGATGACCACCGCCATGGCGTCCTGGAACTTTTCCCGAAAGCGCACGTCGAGCATACAAGTGTCGAAAGGCCGCCCCCACATCGAGACATCAAACCAACGCGGACGCGGAAATGAACCCGTGGTTGTCGTGGGCAGAATCAGATTGGCCGTCGCGGTCAACATGGCTTCCTCCTTGCTGGTGATTTTACAATGCAATGGACTTCATAACGAGCAATAACGCGCCGCGGCCCCTCGGCAAAGAGAGAACGGTGCGGCCGCAAAACCCACCTCGGCAGCAGCCTCGCATCGCCGTTCGCAACCTTTTGCTCGGGTGGTTTGCGCGGACTTCAGACGGCCGAGACCCCTAGCGACGGCGGAAACGGTCCACGCTGGAGATTTGTCATGGGTAGAGCCTTGAGTGCTTATACCAGAAACCTTATGACTGTCAATAGGCAGGCGCGATGAGGAGCTCGCCGGCCCCGTTCCGCGTCTTTTTCCATCGCGCTCATCATGGCTTGAGATCGGTTTTTCCCCATTCCAGCGGCTCAGTTCTCGCCGGCAGGCCATTCGTGAGCGCATAACGATTTCGCGCCTCCTCGACTTGCCGATACCATTGGCCGAGCGGCAGGATCAGCTCACGATAAATCAAATAGCTCATATCCACCGTTCGCCCAGGCAGGTGATCCTTCACGTCGTCCACTTCGTTCAAATACGTGCGCCCATTGGCTTCCGCCACGCGCGGCAACCAGCTCTTGTCCCAAACCGCGACGGTGTTCTGGAGGACGGCGTCGCGTTGCTTTCTGATCCGGCAAGCTAAAGCAAGCGCTTGGTCCAAATCCGCCACCGCCCGCTGCGGCTGAACCTGCGCTGCCGCCTCCTCCGCGCCTTCGAGCGCCCGGCTGATCTGGTCCATCTCCACGAGCATCTGCAGGTTCTGCCGTTCGAGATTAGCAATGGTCAAGAAAACCTGCAGGTTGTATCTGTTAAGTTGCGCGGACATTATGTTCTCATGGAGCAGTTCTCTCAACTCTTGATTCTTCGGCATCAATTCCTGGGCCAACCTCACTCGTCGTGCGTTGGCTTTACTCCAGTCAAAAGCGAGCCGCAGATAGGGTCCTCGCGGCACAGGCGGCAACGGCAGCGTCTGATCCAGGGCCGGGCGTCGTGGATGAAAGATGCCGCGCGAGTTTCCAAAGATGGGTTTTCGAGCCGTCGAAGGCTTAAGGTCCCAACTGCTATTCCAGAACTCCGCCTGCGTGCTCATCAACTGATACACGCGCGCCATGTCCCGCGCTCCCGAGCCGTAGAACAGACGATAAAAGCTGGCTGCGGCCTCTTGCGGGCTCGGTGAGGCGGGATGCCACCCCCAACCGGCGCCGGTCGTGTAGCCCAGCCAGAACGTCTCCGGATTTAGCCCTTCATCGCCCCAGCCGGCGACCATCACTCCCATCAAGTTTGCGTTTTGCCGCGCCGAATCAAACGAGATTTTGCGGTACATGGCCCGCAACCGGTTCGTCATGCGCACCGGATTAAAAAGTTGCGGCGCGGGCAGCCGAGCATAATTGGGGAAGAGCGGCTCCACGCCCTCCGTGGACGTATAAATCATTTCGCGAATGCCGTGAGCCTTGAAGGCGCGGTCGAACGCGGGGCCGTAAACTTCGCCGTTGATGAGATAGTCGGGCAGAGACGGAATGTCGCTCGGCTCGAGCGGATATTCCCCCCAAAAAATGACCTTCCGCCCGTGCGCGTGCAAGTAACCGGCCGCGCGGTCGAGGAATTGAGCTTCCACCTTGCCCACGCTTCCGAGCTTCTTGGCTAACGCCGCCTCATCGCATTGGCGGTTGTCGGCCAAGCCAACGTAATACGGCTCATCCGTCGAGAGCACAAAATAATTCACGCCGCGATTCGCGTCCATCAGTTCGCGGTACATGCCGTCGAGCAGCTTGTAGGTGTCGGGGTTCGTCGTGCAAAGTTCGTAATTGCTGTCGGGAAACTCCCGCAATGTCGCGTACTCGGGATGTTTCAGCACAAACGAGATATGCGCCGGAGCGTCGAGGTAGGGAATCAGCTTGACGTGAAATCTCAGCCCGTAATTGGTCAGCCCTTGCAACTGCTGCGGCGAGAGCGCATAAGGCTCAACGACGGCGGGGGCGCTTTTGTACTGGAAGTGCCCGTCCAATTTGATGGCAACGCCGTTGATCTTATAAAACGCCGCCTGGCGGAGCATCCGCTTGAACGCCGCCACGCGTTCCAAGTGGTGGCTATCGTCCCAATAGATAAATCGGTTTTCGAGGTCGGGCCAATCGGTAATGGTTGCCGTCGGCAACCAAAATTTCCCGTTGGCACGTTTGACAAGCTGGATTAAGGTTTCGGCGCCGTAGAATAATCCGGCTTCGGCGTTGGCCGTGATGCGAATCCCGCTTTCGCTCAGTTCGAGCCGGTAGGCCTGTCGCCGAATTGCCGGCCGATGTTGGTCCGTCGCTCGACCAATAGCTACGGCGCCCGGCCTCATCACAAGCGTGATGACTCTCGTTCCTCGGCCGGTTTCGAGCGCGATTCCGTCGCGCTTTTTCAAATCGTCTTCCAACACCTTTACCGCCGCATCGTCCGGCTTGACCCCTTCGCCGAGCGCCAGACGCCAGCCCTCACTGAACTTGAAGCTCGTTCCATGGAACGTCACTTCTTGCGGTGTCGGGATGACGGTATAACCTCGGCGAAATAGCGGTGTGAGGGCGGCGGCCCTCGCCGGGATGGACGCGGCCATCAGGGCCACGCCGATCAGCAACCTTCGCCGCAAGGCGAATCCCCGACAACCTTCATCCTCGCTGGCCACGCCACCTCCTTCCGCCTTCAAGCGCATTTCGATTGATGGGCTCGGCATCGCTGTTTTTATACTCATCCCTGCCGGAGGTCAAGCGGCCCGCGCCGTTGAACCGACTTTGTGACCCGCAGGTATTTTTGCGGCTTAACGAAAAATCATTCGGAGCTCGGCTGAGCTGGGCGAAGGATTCCGTTCAAAAACAGAAAACCGTCGGCACGGGCTGCCCCATCTGTGCTATAACTAAGTTCCGCTTATGAACGTCCTAAAGGAGCAAAAGGTATCTCCGCGAACTCACACGTGCTAAGGGCCATTCCGCTCGGCGGCCTGGGCGAATTCGGCATGAACATGATGGCCTTCGAATACGAAGACCATGTGGTCGTCGTGGACTGCGGCGTGATGTTCCCCGACGCCGAACTGCCCGGCGTGGACATCGTCATCCCGGACATCGCTTATCTTCGGGAGAATCGCGACCGCGTTCGCGCCATTTTGCTCACCCACGGTCATGAGGACCACCTCGGCGCCTTGCCCTACGTGCTCGATGAAATTGACGCGCCCGTGTACGGTTCGGCCTTCACGCTGGCGCTGGCGCGAGCCAAGCTGGCGGAGCACGGCCTCGAGGAAGGCGCGGACTTGCGCGAGATGCGTCCTGGCTCGCCTTTCGATGTTGGGCCTTTTCGCGTGGAGTTCATCCATCTGACCCACAGCATTATCGAATCGGGCGCGCTGGCGCTGACCACGCCGCTCGGCACCGTCATTCATACCGGCGATTTCAAACTCGACCCCACGCCGACCGACCAGAAGCAAAGCGACCTGCACACGCTGGCCGATTACGGGCGGAAAGGCGTTCTGGCGCTCTTCTCCGATTCCACCAACGCCGAGCGACCCGGCATGACGCCTTCCGAGCGAGCCGTTCGCGAGCGCTTCCTCGAAATCCTGACCACCGCCAAAGGCCGCGTGGTTTTTTCGTGCTTTTCCACCTCGCTGCACCGCATGCAAATCATCGCCGACCTCGCGCGCGAGCAGGGCCGGAGGCTTTGCTTTGTCGGCCGCGCGATGTTTCAGAATTCTGAAATTGCCCTCCAAATGGGCAAGCTGAGCATTCCCCCGGGCCTGCTCGTTCAGCCGCAGGAAGTCCGCAAGCTCCCTGCCAACCGCGTTGCGCTGGTCGTGACCGGCAGTCAAGGCGAGCCGATGGCGGCGCTTTCCCGCATCGCGGTGGACCAGCACCGTTGGGTTTCGGTCGAGCCGGGCGACGACGTGGTTCTTTCGGCGCGGATCATTCCCGGCAATGAGAAGTCCATCTTCCGCATGATGGACCATCTTTGCCGCCGCGGGGTCCAGGTCTATTACGACGACGGCTCTCAACCGCCCGTGCACGTCTCCGGCCACGGCAGCGCCGAAGAACTCAAACTCATGTTGAGCCTGGTGCGGCCGCGCTATTTCATTCCTCTCCACGGCGAATTCCGCCAGCTTTCCCGCCACGCCGCCATGGCCCGCGAGATGAACGGCAACATCGGGGAGGTCTTTCTGTTGGAGAGCGGCGACGTGCTGGAATTCGACGGCCGCTCGGCCCGCAAAGCCGGCCGCGTGCCGGTGGGCCGCGTCTGCATTGACGTCGGCACCCTGGATGAGGTGGGCGACGTCATTCTGAAGGAGCGCCGCCACATCTCCGAAGATGGCATTGTCATCCCGATTCTGGCTATCAATGAACATACCGGCCGGCTCGAAGCCCCGCCCGAAATCGTCTCTCGCGGGTTTGTCCCCATGGATCAGGCGGATGAACTCGCCGCGAGCGCGCGCCAGGTCATTTTGGCCACGCTCGAAAAATCCAACGCCGAGGAGATCGCGGACTGGGGCGTGATCAAAGAAAAAATTCGCACCGCCCTCCGCCGCCACTTCGACGAGCAAACCGGCAAGCGCCCCATGGTCCTGCCGGTCGTGCTGGAGGTATGAGGCGGCCAAGGGCGATCATCTAAACCCGAGTCTTCCGACCTGAGACCTTCATGCCCATCTATCAAGCCATTGTTCTTGCCATCGTTCAGGGCCTGACCGAACTGTTGCCGGTTTCGAGCTCCGCGCACGTTATTGTCGTTGCGGAACTCTTCCGCCAGAACATGTCCACGCCGGCGAATGCGCTGCTGCTGGTTATGCTGCACACGGGCACCATGTTGGCCGTCATCGTCTATTTTTGGCGGCGCTGGGTCGAAACTTTTTTTTCCACTTGGCAGGCTTTCTGGCGCTTTGTCCAATTGATTTTTGTTGCGTCGCTTGTGAGCGGCATCGTGGCCTTGCCGGTGATTTTCGTGGTCGAGCGCATTCTGGGGCGCAACGGACACCCCGTGGCCATTGAAGCGCTGTTTCACAAACTCAATTGGATTGCTCCCGCGCTCGCGGCGGGCGGCCTGTTGATTCTCTACGCCGGATGGCGGGAAGCGCGCGCGCGCGTTGCCCCGAATGGAGCGCGGCGCAGCGTGAGCGGGCTCGACACCCTCGTCATGGGCATCGCGCAGGGCTTCGCCATCCCGTTTCGCGGTTTTTCGCGCTCCGGCTCGACGATTTCCGCGGGGCTTTTGAATGACGGCGACCGCATGGAGATTGAGTCGTTCAGCTTTGCCATGGCGGTGGCCATCACGCCCCTGGCCATTGCGCGCGAACTTTATCGTCTGCTGCGCGCCGCCCATCGCGCAGGCGTGAACGTGCCCTGGGCCGCCGCGCTCACGCCCAGCGTGGTGGGCATGGCTTGCGCGTTTGTGGCCGGCCTGTTGGCGCTGAGATGGCTTTCGCGTTGGCTCGAGCAAGGACGCTGGTATCTGTTCGGCATCTATTGTCTGGTTGCCGCCGTCGTGGTTCAGGCGCTCTATCTTCGCGGCTGGTAGAGAAAACCGCGCCGCCGACCCTCGCGCCATAGCGTCCGAGCCTCTTCTCTCGAACCCCGCTCGGCAGCGCGCGACGGCGGACGTCAACGTCCTGCCCTCGACAGTTGGAACACCATTGCGCGGCTTGAGCAACTCGCCCCATCGCTCCGCCGCTAAAAAGCGACGTCGGCTTTCGACGGCTAAGGACGCGATCCAGTTCATGGCATCATTTCCACGGTTGCGCGGCGGGCACGCGCTAGGTTAACATAAAGCATTCGCCAAGCGGCTTAGCCGTTCCGGGTTGCCGAACCATCCCATCGGAAAGGGTTAAGCGAGCTTCACCCCACGGGAGTCAAACGCACATTGGCCACGGTCGCTATCAACCAGGAAGCTGAACGAACGATCACCTTCTATCGCTCCGCCGTCGGCAAGAAAGTGGTGATGGCGGTGACGGGGTTCCTACTGTTCGGTTTCATCGTGATGCACCTCATCGGGAACCTCCTGATCTATCTGCCCAAGGACTCGAACGGCCAATGGCCGATCGACGTGTACGCGGCCCAACTGCACGCAATTCCGGAACTCCTCTGGAGCGCACGGATTATCTTGCTGGTCGCGGTCATCCTGCACATCGTCGCGGCCTGGCAGCTTTCTGTTTTAAACAAATTGGAAGCCCGGAAGCAGGGCTATGTTCGGTGGACGCCGGTTGCCTCCAGCTACGCTTCCCGCACCATGGTGTGGAGCGGGCCCATCATTCTGCTGTACGTCATCTATCATCTGCTGGACTTGACCTTCGGCGCCTTCAACCCCGGCTTCGAGTTTGGGCAGGTGCATCGCAATATCGTGGCAAGCTTCACGCGCCCGCCGGTCGCGGCCTTCTATATCATCGCCAACCTCTGCCTGGCCTTTCACCTGTATCACGGCCTGTGGAGCATGTGCCAGAGCGTCGGCATCGCCCACCCGCGCTACACGCCCGTGCTCAAGATGGCTTCCAAGGTGATTGCCGTCGCGATTGGAATTGGCTTTTGTTCCATACCGCTGGCGGTGGTGAGCGGTTTGGTCAGATGACGCAGGCGCCGCAAGTCAGGCTCGGCGGCTCAAATTCGGCGACGCGGCCACGGTTAGCGATTGAAGGATTGATCCATGAAACTTGACGCGCGCATACCGGCAGGACCCATCGAGCAGAAGTGGGACAAGCTGAAGTTCGATATGAAGCTGGTCAACCCTGCCAACAAGCGCAAGTACAAAGTGATTGTGGTGGGAACGGGCTTGGCGGGCGGCTCGGCGGCCGCTTCGCTCGGCGAACTCGGCTACAACGTCGGAGCGTTTTGCTATCAGGATTCGCCGCGCCGTGCCCACTCGATTGCCGCGCAGGGAGGCATTAACGCCGCCAAAAACTATCAGAATGATAACGACTCCGTTTTCCGCCTCTTCTATGACACGGTGAAAGGCGGTGATTTCCGTTCCCGTGAGGCCAACGTCTATCGTTTGGCCCAGCTCAGCGTCAACATCATTGACCAGTGCGTGGCTCAAGGAGTTCCGTTCGCGCGCGAATATGGCGGCCTGCTGGCCAACCGCAGCTTTGGCGGCGCGCAAGTTTCCCGCACGTTTTACGCGCGCGGTCAGACCGGCCAGCAACTGCTCTTGGGCGCCTATCAGGCGCTCGAGCGGCAAGTCAAGGCGGGCACGGTGAAGATGTTCCCGCGCCACGAAATGTTGGAGCTGGTCGTGATTGACGGCCGGGCGCGGGGCATCATCGCGCGGGACCTGGTGAGCGGCGAGATCGAACCCCACGTCGCCGATGCGGTGGTCTTGGCCACCGGCGGCTACGGCAACGTCTTTTGTCTTTCCACCAACGCCAAGGGGTGCAACACCACCGCCATCTGGCGCGCCTACAAAAAGGGCGCCGCGTTCGCCAACCCTTGCTTTACGCAGATTCACCCGACCTGCATTCCCGTCAGCGGCGATTACCAATCCAAGCTTACCCTGATGAGCGAGTCCTTGCGCAACGACGGCCGCATCTGGGTCCCGAAGAAAAAAGGCGACACGCGCCCGCCCAGTCAAATCCCGGAGGAAGAGCGCGACTACTATCTGGAACGGATGTATCCGGCTTTTGGCAATCTCTCGCCTCGCGACATCGCCTCGCGCGCCGCCAAGCGCGTTTGCGACGAAGGCCGCGGCGTTGGCCCGGGCGGTCGCGGCGTCTATCTTGACTTTGCCGACGCCATTCGGCGGCTGGGCCGGCAAACCATCACGGAGCGTTACGGCAACCTGTTTGAAATGTATGAGCGCATCACAGGCGAAGACCCTTACCGGGTTCCCATGCGCATCTTTCCGGCCGCCCATTACACCATGGGCGGACTGTGGGTGGATTACCACTTGATGAGCACCATCCCCGGGCTGTTTGTTTTGGGTGAGGCCAATTTCTCCGACCACGGCGCCAATCGCCTGGGCGCGAGCGCGCTCATGCAGGGTTTGGCGGACGGCTACTTCGTGATTCCGTACACACTGGGGAATTTCCTTGCCGGCGTAAAACCCGGCGATGGCATCACCGCCGGCCACGCTGAGTTCGAAGCCGCGCGCCGTGCCGTGGAGGAGCGTTTGCGCCGCCTGCTGGCGATTCAAGGCAAGCGCACGGTGGATTCTTTCCACCGCGAGTTAGGCCACATCATGTGGGAGGATTGCGGCATGTCGCGCAATCGGAAAGGGTTGGAATCCGCGCTCGGAAGAATCCGCGCCCTTCGGGAAGAATATTGGCAAAACGTGAAGGTTCTCGGAGAGGAGGCTGAAATCAACCAAGCGCTCGAAAAAGCCGGGCGCGTGGCGGATTTTCTGGAATTGGGCGAGCTGATTTGCCGGGACGCGCTCGAGCGGGAAGAGTCCTGCGGCGCGCATTTCCGCGAAGAGTATCAGACGCCGGACGGCGAGGCGTTGCGGAACGATGCGCAATTCGCGCACGTGGCCGCCTGGGAATATGCGGGCGAAGACGCCTCGCCGATTCGCAACATCGAGCCGCTCGAATTCGAATACGTTCATTTGGCGCAGCGCAGCTATAAATAGTTCGGGGAGAACACGTTCGTTTCCTGATATGGCAAGAAAAGCAACCTCATGAAACTCATCCTTCACATCTGGCGGCAAAAAGACCCGCAAAGCCCGGGCAAAATGGTTCGCTACGAGGTTCAGAACGTCAACGAGCACATGTCGTTTTTAGAGATGCTGGACGTTTTGAACGAAGATTTGATCTCCCGCAACGAAGACCCGGTGGCTTTCGATCACGACTGCCGCGAAGGCATCTGCGGCTCCTGCGGATTTATGATTAACGGCATTGCGCACGGCCCTCAGCGCGGCACCACGGTCTGCCAGTTGCACATGCGGCACTTTAAGGATGGCCAAGAATTGTGGCTCGAGCCGTGGCGCGCCCAAGCGTTCCCTGTGCTCAAAGACCTCATCGTGGACCGCAGCGCCTTTGACCGGATTATCGCGGCGGGCGGATATGTTTCCGTCAACACGGGCGGCGCGCCCGAGGCCAACTCTCTCCCGGTCGAAAAGACGAAGGCCGACTTGGCGATGGATGCGGCGCAGTGCATCGGATGTGGTGCCTGCGTCGCCGCTTGTCCAAACGCCTCCGCTTCCCTCTTCACTGCCGCCAAGATTTCCCACCTGGCCTTGCTCCCTCAAGCACAGGCCGAACGCGAGCGCCGCGCCCTCAACATGGTTGCCCAAATGCAGGCCGAACTTTTCGGGGCGTGTACCAATCACGGTGAATGCGAGGCGGTTTGTCCGAAGGAGATCAAGCTCGAGAACATTGCGCGAATGAACCGCGAGTTCATCCGGGCAGCGTGCCTTCACCGTGAGCCGGCGCGGGAGACGGGCGGGGCCTGACGGCGGATAGCCCACTCCAGCGGTGGGCGTGTGGCATGGCCATCTAGGCCGTGCTCCTGCACGGGCGGGACGCCCGTGCCACACCGGACATGGTGAAGGAGTGTTTGGCGCGCCACAGCCGCCCATGCTCGATGGCAGGCAAGCTCAGCCAATTTCGCGGTTGACGATTTCCCTCAATGACATGGGAAACGCTTAAGGGTCGCTGCCGCGGCGCAGCTCCCTGGCATGGAAAATAGCGGGCCGGAACGCTACGATCTGATCATCCAAGGCGGCAGGGTTATTGACCCTGCCCAGAATCTTGATGGCGTCCGCGACGTGGCCCTTCGTGAAGGCAAAGTCGCCCGGCTTGCCGAAAATCTTCCTCGCTCGGCGGCGCGGAGGGTGCTCGAGGCTCGCGGCAAGATTGTCGTTCCGGGGCTGATTGATCTTCACGCGCACGTCTTTCCCGACGTAGGACCCTACGGCATTGACCCCGACCCCTACTGCCTCCATCGAGGCGTCACGACCGTCATTGATGCGGGCACCTCGGGAGCACTGACCTTTCCCGCTTTTCGCCGGTTTGTCATAGACCGCGCCCGCACCCGCATTCGTGCCTTGCTCCACGTTGTCGCCATCGGCATGGTGGCCGGGAGCACGCCTCGCCTGGGCGAACTGGAGGATTTGCGCTACTGCGTCCCGGAAATGGCGGTGCGCGTCGCCGAGGAAAATCGAGGGACGATTGTCGGTTTCAAAATCCGCTTTTCCCGGCAATACACCGCTTCGCATGATTACGAAGGGATGCTCCGCGCCCAATCCGTCCGCGACCGCTGCAACTTGCCGCTCATGGTTCACATCGGCAATTCTTATACTCCCCTCTCGAAGCTCCTCCCTCTGATGCGGCAGGGGGATGTAGTCACCCACATTTATCACAGCCATCGGCATGGGATTTTAGAC
This sequence comes from Acidobacteriota bacterium, assembly GCA_021828245.1. Lineage (GTDB taxonomy): Bacteria > Acidobacteriota > Terriglobia > UBA7540 > UBA7540 > JAKCCV01. Next base: position 29,159 of record JAKASC010000001.1, on the reverse strand, counting down.
TCGAAGGGCAGGCTGCGCCGTGAGGTCTTGGAGGCTCGCCGTCGCGGGGTTCTTTTTGACGTGGGGCATGGTGCAGGCAGTTTTTCCTTCGATGTCGTGGAAAGGTGCTTGGCGCAGGATTTCCTGCCCGACACAATTTCGAGCGACCTCTATTCGGCCAACGTTCACGGTCCGGTTTTTGATCTAGTGACCACGCTCTCCAAGTTTTTGCTCCTCGGCATGAGCCTTTCGGAGGTTCTTCGTCGCGCCACCGTCAATGCCGCCGCCGTCTTTGATTTAGGGGCCAAAGTAGGGACCCTCCAGCCCGGTGCGGAAGCCGACCTCAGTGTGTTGGAACTTCAGGAAGGCGAATTCACCTTCATTGATGCCGACGGGCAAAGCCGACTCGGCAAACAGAAGTTGGCGCCCGTGGTCACGATAAAAGGCGGAGAGCTTTACGAGCCGATGGAGGAAGCGAGCCGCTGAGTCGGAGCGTCGCGGCCGATTTCATCGGCCTCGGCGCTCGCCCGGGGTTTGCACGCCCAGGAAGATTGTCGCCAACCGCTGTTAAGGCCTCGATGAGTTGCGCGGCGTCAATCGCCCGTGCAAGTCAAGACCCGGTTCCCTCAACCTTGGCTTAGGCCACGCCGAATTTCTCGAACGCATACCGCTTCGGCACATCCATCAAAACCGTAAAGACAGCCGTAAAGGCCAACACGGCCAGAACGTCATTCAGCCGCAAGGCCGGGATAATCACCCCGTACACTCCCAGAAATGCAAAAGCGACGATGGCGGTCGTGCTGGAGGTGAGGAGCGCTTTGCCGGGGAGCGAGTTCCAAAAAAATCGGCGCTCGCGGAGAATCAAAACATTGAATTGGCTGGTAAACACCAGCATTAGCATGACGAAGGTTTGGAGCTGCGGCAAAGCCATTCCCAAGTGGTGGGCGCCCCAGAGCACCACGACCATCCCTTCAACGACCGCCAGCGCGCCGATGACGAGCGAAGCGAAGGTGATATTTTTCACGTTCCAGTTGTTGGGCGAAACCGTGTGCGTCACGTTGTCCGTGGCCAGCGACATGGTCACAAAATCGTTGGCGAGCAGGATGAGCGCCATGTCGAGCATCGAAATCACCATCTCGTGCAACAGGAAAAATCCCAGCGTCAGGACCCCGACTACTTGAACCACCTTGGTCACCTTATTGAGGACCCACGTCAACATGCGCTGGTAGGTCTCGCGGCTTCGCTTCACGGCATCCACAATAACGCCCAAGCCCGGCTGCGTGAGCACCACGCTGGCCGACGCTTTGGCGACGTCCGTCGAGTTGCTGACGGCGATGCCCATTTCGGCTTGCTTTAAGGCGGGCGCATCGTTGACCCCGTCGCCGGTCATGCCCACCATGAACCCTTTTGATTGGAGCAGCTTGACAATGCGGTATTTGTCCTCCGGATAAATTTCCGCCATCCCGTCGCTGGACGCCACCTTTTCGGCTTGGAGGTCTTCCGGCACCCCCTCCATATCGGCCATGCGAATGATGTGCGTTCCGATGCCCACTTGCCCGGCAATCTCCCGCGCAATGGGCAAAGCGTCGCCGGTCAGCATAATGGGCTTGACGCCCAGCTCTCGAATCTCCTCAATCATCTTTTTGGAGTCGGGGCGCGGCGGGTCCGCCAGCGGAATGAGACCCGTCAGTTTCAGGTTTTCGGGGTCGCCGTCCACCGACTGCGCCACGGCGAGCGTCCGATAACCTTTTTTCGACAGGGCGGCGATTTTCTCATCCACCTCGGCCAAGGTGGCGCGGTCCACGCCTCGACACATCGCCAAGACAACCGGCGCCGCGCCCTTGACGATGCGATAGGAGCGGCCCTCGCTCTCGACCACGGCTTCGGTGCGCTTAATGGCGGGGTTGAAGGGCGTATAAGAAATCTGGCGATGGGAATTTAGATGGATGCCCCGCTCTCTGGCGCAGTTAATGATGGCCAAGTCAATAAGGTCCATCCCTTCGGCGCGCGAGGCCAGCACCGCGGCGCGGATGACGTCTTCGGAGGTGAAGCCGGAGAAGGGAATGCTGTCGGCCACCGCGAGTTGGTTCTGAGTAATCGTCCCCGTTTTATCGAGGCAAAGGACGCTAATCGAGGCGGCGTCTTCAATCGAGTCCAGCCGCGTCACCAAAACCCCTTCTTTCGCCAGCGTCATGCCGGTGGCGGCTTGAACAATGGTCATGACCGCCGGCAAAGCCACCGGCACGGCGGCCATCAGGAACACCACGATGAAGGTCACGATGAGCAGCAGCCGGATGTGCATCGTGAAGGCGTCCAGGGCCACCACCAAGGACGCCCCCACGCCGAGGTACATCATGTACCTCACAATCGCCATCATGATCTCTTCCTGGTGCGACTTGGGCTTGGCAATTTTCACCAACTCCGCCGTCTTGCCGAAGTAAGTGTTGGCGCCGGTGTTGATGGCGACGCATTGGGCCTCTCCCCGCCGAACGACCGCCCCCGAGTAAACAATGTCGGAAGGTTGTTTCCCCACCGGAAGCGATTCGCCGGTCAGCGCCGATTCATCCACCGACAGCTCGCCCCTCAGCATCTTCACGTCCGCCGGAACAATGTCGCCGAGCTTCACGATAAGAAGATCGCCCGGCACGATGCCGCCGGCCTCTTCGGTTTTCCATTCGCCGTCCCGGCGAACTTTGGCCTGGATGGCAAGCCGCTTTTTGAGCAGCTCCACCGCCTTCTGGGACCCGCGGGCGTGAAGAAAACCGATGATCGCGTTGATGGTCAACAGGAAAAAGATGATGACGGCTTCGAGCGTTCGGCCCAGCAACACGGAAAGCACCATGGCCAACTCGAGAAGCCATGGCATCGGTCCCCAGTAACGTCCCAGGAAGTCCAGAACCGGGTTTCGTTTCTCCTCGCTGATTTCATTTCTGCCAAAAAATGCCAGCCGCTCCTTGACGCTGGAACTGGAAAGCCCGTCTTCGCTCGAATGAAGCAAGGCCAAGGTTTCTTGGAGAGAAAGCTCTTTGAATTCCGACGTGGGTTTGATTTGAAAATCCATGCTGGGTCAGCCTCATAAAAAATAGTCTAGATATAAGAAAATCTCGGGCGCTTGGTCCGGCATCGAAGTTACCTTCTCATTGTAACTTCTCACGGGGGAAGGGCGCTACGGCGAATCGGCAAGGCCGGGCTTAGGCTTCGGAAATCCGGCGGATGGAGGCGCCGAGGCGAGTCAATTTTTCTTCAATGCGCTCATATCCGCGGTCAATGTGGTACACGCGATCCACCAGCGTTTCCCCTTCCGCCGCCAGACCGGCCAGCACCAGCGAGGCGCTGGCGCGCAGATCGGAAGCCTGCACCTTGGCTCCGCTGAGAGGAGTCCTTCCGCGCACATGCGCGTGGCGGCCCTCCACCCGAATGTCCGCTCCCATCCGCATCAGCTCCAGGGCGTGGAGAAACCGGTTTTCAAATATTGTTTCCGTAATGACCGAAGAACCCTCCGCCTGGGTCATCAGCGCCATGTATTGAGCCTGCACATCCGTCGGGAAACCGGGATATTCCCCCGTGGTCACGTCCGCGGCGCGGAGCGTGGTGGGGCCGGTGACCTGCAGGGAAGCCTGCTCTGATTTCCCCTGCCCCGAAGAGTCGGCGGTGACGTTCACCCCCGCTTCCGCGAGCTTGGCCACGACCGCCGTTAAGTGGCCGGGTTCAACCCGCTCAAGCGTGATGCAGCCGTGCGTCATCGCCGCCGCCACCAGGAAGGTGGCCGCTTCGATGCGGTCGGGAATAATAGTGTGGCTGGCGCCGTGCAACTTTGCGACGCCGCGGATGCGAAGGGTCTCCGTCCCCGCTCCCTCCACCGAGGCTCCCATCTTATTGAGCAGGCGGGCCAAGTCCGTCACTTCGGGTTCCCGAGCGGCATTTTCCAGCACGGTTTCGCCCTCCGCCAAGGTGGCGGCCATCATCAGGTTTTCCGTGCCGGTCACTGAGACCGTATCGAAGGCAAACAGCGCTCCCTTCAGGCCGTCCGTTGTGGCCTTCACATAGCCATGCTCGATGCGGATTTGCGCGCCCAGTCTTTCGAGTCCCTGAATGTGCAAATTGATGGGCCGGGCGCCAATGGCGCATCCGCCCGGCAGAGAAACCTGAGCGCGCCCGAACCGGGCGAGCAGCGGCCCCAAAACCAATACCGAGGCGCGCATCTGTTTCACCAACTCGTACGGCGCGAGCGGGCTCAGCAGTTGCCGCGCTTCAATCCGCAGCCGAATGCCATACTCTTCGTGGGCGATGGAAGAGTCCACGCCCAGTTCATCCAGCAGGCTGCGCATCGTTCCAATGTCGCGTACGCGGGGCACGTTGGCCAACTCGACCGGCTCGGAGGTCAGCAAAGCCGCCGCCATCGCCGGCAGCGCCGCGTTCTTGGCGCCGCTGATGGCGACGCGACCCTCCAACGTTTTCCCGCCCACAATGTGAAACTTATCCATCGCCTTTCGGTTACAAAACGGCCCGCCCTCGGACGTAGGTCTGAGCCACGAAATAGTTTTTGTCAAATACCACCAAGTCCGCGTCGGCGCCCGGGGCGATCACGCCCTTCCGTTGTTCCACGCCCAGCAGTCGGGCAGGATTGAGGGTTGCCGTCATCACGCACTGCTGGAAGGGGAGACCCGTAAAGCGCATCAGATTTCTCACTGCCAAATCGAGCGTCAACGTGCTGCCCGCGAGCGTTCCTTCCATGGTTCGCAAAACGCTGTTTTCCAGCCGCACCCTCATTTCGCCCACGCGATACTCTCCGTCGGGCATCCCCGCCCCGCTCAAGCTATCGGTCACCAGAAGGGTCCCCTCCACGCCCTTCGCCCGCAGCAGCAGGCGAACGGCCACCGGATCCACGTGAAAGCCGTCGCAAATCAGTTCGCCTTTGAGCCGGTCTTCGGTCAAGACGGCCCCCACGATGCCCGGATCGCGGTGCGAGAACGGGCGCATGGCATTGTAAACGTGGGTCGCGTGAGTGGCTCCGGCCTCGAGGGCTTTTTGCGCCTCGGCCCAGGTGGCGTTGGAGTGACCGATGGCCACGCGGACGTTGTTCCGTCGCAGCAACGCAATCATCTCGAGCGCGCCCTCCATCTCCGGCGCCAAGGTGACAATCCGCGTGGTTCCGGCGGAAGCCTCCAGGAACTGCTGCATCATGGCCAAGGACGGCGGCTGAATCTGCGAGGCTGTCTGCGCGCCGCGGCGAAGCGTGTTGAGAAAAGGGCCTTCAAAGTGCAGCCCCAGCGGTTCGGCCGACGGTGACGACTCGCCCAACCCGTGCCGCCCATCCCAGTTCCGGATCACCTCGCCCAGACCCCGCGCCGCCTCGCGGATGGTCGGCGGGGGGGCGGTAATGGTCGTGGGAACAAACGCGGTGGTTCCGTGTCGCGCCAGAAAGCGACCCACGGCCGTCACCGCTTCGGCGCTCGCTTCCATCAGGTCGTGGCCCGCCGCCCCGTGGATGTGCAGGTCCATCATTCCCGGCGCTACGATGCGGTCGCTATCGTCCATCACCACGGCTTCTTTCGGAATTTTGACCTCCTGCCGTGTCCCCACTTTGACGATGCGGTGCTCTTCGATGAGCACCACCGCGTCGCGGATTTCCGCCAGCGGCGTGTAGAGGGTTCCTGCCAAAATCGCTTTGAGGGTATTCATAACCTGTTAGATTCACCGCGCCCGGCGCTGATTCGCGCCTTCCGCGTCCTTTTCGAGTTTTCACGCCGTGGTTCGGCCCCGCGCTCCAGCACGGCCCCAATCACGCTGGCGGGAGAATCGGCTTGCCGGAGCAATCGCTTGGCGTTCTGCGGCGAAAGGTGTTGGGTGAGCATGAGCAACGCCGCCGGCAAATCTCCGCCGCTTCGGCGCAAGGCCCGCGCCGCCGACCGGGCCTCGACCCCCGCCGCCCGCATCAGAATTCGCGTGGCGCGCTCCCGCAGCTTTCGATTCGTCGCCCGAAGGTTGATCATCCATCCGGAAAACACATGTCCCCGCCGCGTCATGGTCGCGGTGGACAGCATGTTGAGCACCAGCTTCTGGGCCGTGCCCGCCTTCATTCGACTCGACCCGGCAATCACTTCGGGTCCGACGACCGGGACAATCGCTATGTCGGCGGCGCGCCGCAACGCCGCCGCCGGATTGCAGGTAATCGCTACCGTCTTGGCCCCGAGCCGCCGCGCGTAGCGCACGCCCGCCAGCGTGTAGGGCGTTTGTCCACTCGCTGAAATCCCCACCACCACGTCCGCTTTCGAGACGCGCATGCGCCGCAAGTCCCGCCGAGCCAAACTCGGAGAATCCTCGGCCTTTTCCACCGGAGCAAACATCGCGCGGCGCCCTCCGGCCAGCACGGCCTGAATGCGGTCCGTATTGAAAGTCGGCAGGCACTCGGCCGCATCGAGCACGCCCAGTCGCCCGCTCGTCCCTGCGCCCAGATAAATCATTCTTCCGCCGCGCGCCATATGTTCCGAAGCCAACTCCACCGCGCGCGCGATGGCAGGAATCACTTTGACGACCGCCCGCGGAACCCTTTGGTCCTCGCGGTTGATGAGCTTCAAAATCTCTACGACACTCTTCCGCTCCAGGTCCGCCGAAGCGGGGTTTTCCCGCTCCGTCACCCGCTCGCGCGCGCCGCTTCGAGAGCCCGAGGCTCGATTCAGCTTCGCCCCGTCGGAAATCTTTCGAGGTGGTGACATGAAATCTGCGAGGCTCTTTGTGACGGGCGTCTGTAACCTTACGCCTTGCCGGACAATTTCTCCCAGCCTCGCTTTGAGAAATCCCAATAAATTGCAAATCCTGCCACGCCCGCCACCACCAGCAGCACAACCCCGAGCAGCACGTGACCCAAAATGATTTTTCCCGTGCCGAACATGGCGGCATAGACCATCAGGCAGCCGAGCAGCCAATCCATTAGGTTATACCAGCCGTCGCTCGTCGGCTCAACCTCCGGGGCCAGCCGCGCGATGGGTTTCCATCCCGCGGCGCCCGGCCGCACACGCCGGTAAAATTCGATTAACTTGGATTCCTTTTCGGGCGCGGTCAGATAGGTCACGGCCAGCCACACCATCGTCGTCACGACCACCGTGACCAGCACCTGTTTGGCGAAAACATCCGGGGCCGAGCCGGAGAAATGCACCAGGGTGCGCAAAACCAACGTGCTCACCCCGGCGCAGGTCATGGCGGCGACTTCGGACCAGGCATTGATTCGCCACCAGTACCACCGCAGCAGATACACGGCGCCCGTGCCCGCCCCAATGCCCAGCAGCAACTCCCACGCGCCGGCCACGGTCGTCATCACCAGGGAGACGGCCGCCCCCAGCACGGCCAGCAACGCCGTCGCCAGCTTGGAGGCGATGACGTAATGATGCTCGTCCTTGTTCTTCACCACAAAGCGCCGGTAGAAATCGTTGACAATATACGAAGAGCCCCAATTCATTTGCGTTGCGATGGTGGACATGTAGGCGGCCGCAAACGCCGCCAGCATCAATCCGTTCCAGCCGCCCGGCAGATGGTCCACCCACACCTTGATGTAACCGACTTCCGGATCCTTGAGGTGCGGGTAGAGAATCACCGAAGCGAGCGCCGTGAGAATCCAGGGCCAGGGCCGAATCGCGTATTGCGCGATATTGAACCATAGGGTGGCCCACAGGGAGTGCTTCTCATCCTTGGCGCAGAAAATTCGCTGTGCAATGTAGCCGCCGCCGCCCGGCTCGGCCCCCGGATACCAGTTGGCCCACCATTGCACCCCGAGATACATCGCAAACGTGAGAAAAGGCATCCAGGCGGAGTGCCAGGAAGGGAAGAAAGAAAGGATGGAGCCTGTTCCGGGGTGCGCCGCGCGATGGGCCGCATCCACCCCTGCGAGCTTCCGCTTGAGCGCGCTCATGCCGCCCACCGCTTCCACGGCGTAGTAGGCCAGCACCGTGACCATCGTCATCTTGATGACGAATTGAATTAGGTCAGTCCACAGCACCCCCCAAAGCCCGGAGATAAACGTGTAAAGAAAGGTGAACCCGATGATTCCAAAAATAATCAGAATGGCTGTGTATTCCCCCACGCCGAACACTACCCCCAGGATTTTTTCCATCGCCAAATTGACCCATCCGACGATTAAGCAATTCATCAGGATGCCAAAATAGAGGGCTCGAAAGCCGCGCAGGAAGGCGGCGGCCTTCCCCGAATAACGCAATTCCACAAATTCAACGTCGGTAATGACCTCGGCCCTTCGCCACAGTCGGGCAAAAAAGAAAACCGTCATCATCCCGCTGAATAAAAAACTCCACCACAGCCAGTTGCCGGCGATGCCTTGCGTGGCCACCAGGCCGGTCACCGCGAGCGGCGTATCGGCGGCGAAGGTCGCCGCCACCATGGAAGTCCCGGCCAGCCACCAACTCACTTCCCGCCCGGACACGAAGAAATCATCTGTGCTTTGGCTGGCCTTGCGGCGGTAATAAAGGCCGATGCCCAGGTTGACGCCGAAGTAAGCCACCACCACCGCCCAATCTAGAGAGCTGATTTTCATCTTCACCTCTGCTCGATCCGAAGGCCCGAAAATCTTTCGATTGACAGCAACGGGTGGCGAGTATATAGGAAAAGACTCCTCCGTGAAAACGACGTTCTTGCGGAGCGCGAGGTTTTCTATGTCTTTTTATGGCAAGCGAATCTTCGTCGTGAGTTGTTTGTTGTTGGCCGGACGGGCGTGGGGCGCGGGCAGCAAGCCGGCGGCTTCTCCCGTCGCCTGGACGGCTCGACTGGCGCCGATCGTTCAAGACGTCGAAACCGCCATCCGCCAGCACCAGACGCCGGGGGCCGTCGTCCTGGTGGGGCACAACGGTCGCGTGGTTTATCAGCGCGCCATTGGATATCGCCGCCTGGTGCCTCGCAAGCTGCCGATGCGCCTCAATACCATCTTTGACATGGCCTCCTGCACCAAGGTCGTCGCCACCACCACCGCCATCATGCAACTGGTCGAGCAAGGCAAGATTCGCCTGGATGATCCGGTCAGCGATTACTGGCCGAAGTTCGCCGAAAACGGCAAGCAGAATATCACCGTGCGCGAACTCATGACGCATTACTCCGGCCTTCCTCCTGACCTCGATTTGAGCACCCCATGGTCTGGCTACGCGACCGCCATGCGCATGATCGAGCAAGTCAGCCCCATCGTGCCGCCCGGCACCCAATTCCTTTACAGCGACATTAACTTCGAGACGCTGGGAGAATTGGTGCAGCGCGTTTCCGGCGAGCCGCTGAATGTCTATTGCGAGCGGCACATCTTTATTCCGCTTCACATGACCTCGACCATGTTCAATCCTCCCGCCCAGCTCCGCTGGAGGATTGCGCCGACGCAGCATCTCTACGGAACCACCGGCCCGATTCTTTGGGGCGTGGTTCACGACCCGACGGCGCGGCGCATGGGCGGCGTGGCCGGCCACGCGGGCTTGTTCTCCGACGCCCACGACCTCTCCATCTTTTGCCAAATGCTGTTGGACGGCGGCACCTATCACGGGGTCCGCATTCTGAGCCGTCTGTCGGTCGAGAAGATGACCACCCCGCAACAGCCGCCCGACAAGATGGCGGTTCGCGGCCTCGGCTGGGATATTGATTCACCTTTTGCCTCCAACCGGGGCGCGCTGTTTCCGGTCGGCTCGTTCGGCCACACGGGATTCACCGGCACGGACCTCTGGATTGATCCGGTTTCCGACACTTACGTCATTGTGCTCACCAACCGCGTGCATCCCAACGGAACCGGCAACGTGATTTCTCTTGAAGCGCGCATTGCCACCGTGGTGGCGGCGGCCCTCGGCCCGACGTCCGAACAAAAGATTCTCAACAGCCGTAAGTCCTTGACCGGCTATTACGGGTTGATGCGCAGCTATCGCATCAGCGGTCTTCGGAACGGCCAGGTCAAAACAGGCATTGACGTTTTGGAAGCCGAACACTTTGCCCCGTTACGCGGCTTGCGCATTGGCCTCATTACGAACAGCCCGGCCGTGGACCGGAAAGGCCGGCCCACCTACGAGGTCCTGGACCACGCGCCGGGCGTCAAGCTGGTGGCGCTGTTCAGTCCCGAAAGCGGCCTTTACGCCAATGTCAATCGGCCGGTTCATTCCACGCGCCAGCCCTATACCGGCCTTCCCGTTTACAGCCTCTATGGCCGCACCCGACGCCCCACCTCGGCGGAGCTGCAGGGTTTGAACGCCCTGGTTTACGACATTCAAGACGCGGGGGTGCGTTTCTACACCTACATCACCACGCTCGGCTACTGCATGGAAGCGGCGGGGCAGCATCATCTCCCCTTTTACGTGCTCGACCGCCCGGACCCGATTGAGGCTTCCAATGTGGAAGGCCCGATTCTTGACCCCGACCTTCGTTCCTTTGTCGGTTACTTTGAGCTTCCCATCCGTTACGGCATGACCCCGGGCGAGCTGGCGGAGATGTACAATCATCAAGAGCATCTTCACGTCCAGCTCCACGTCATCCGCATGCGAGGCTACGAGCGCACGGATTGGTATGACGAGACGGGCCTCCAATGGATTGATCCTTCTCCCAATTTGCGCTCGCTCACCGAGTCCACGCTCTATCCGGGCGTCGCCATGATTGAGGGCTCCAACGTCAGCGTCGGCCGCGGCACGGGCCGTCCCTTCGAGTACGTCGGCGCGCCGTGGATAAACGGAAAGAAGCTGGCCGATTATCTGAACGCCCGACGCATCCAAGGAGTGCGCTTTATCCCGGTGAATTTCACCCCGCGCCGCAACAAATTTGCCGGCCAGGTTTGTCATGGCGTGCAAATCGTGTTGATTGACCGTCAAGCCCTCGACACTCCGGAAATGGGCGTGGAGCTGGCCTCCGCCTTGTGGAAGCTGTTCCCTCAAAACTTCGAGCTGAACCAAACGTTGCGCCTCATCGGCGCCCGGTGGGTGGTCCATCAAATCCAATCCGGCGTGGACCCTCGCTATATTCAATACGAGTGGCAAAGGCCGCTTCAACAATTTCGGCGCCTGCGCGCCCAGTATTTGCTCTATCCGCCGCTCGCCGAGGCCAACGCTTCCCGCTAGCGACCCCGGCCAATCGCTGCCTTGAGGAGCGCGCCCTGAGCTGCTAAGCATCTTGCACCCGGTGCGCACGGTTGGATTCCGAGAGGCGCGGTGATATGCTCACGCTCCGGTTGAGTTTTCATTTTGGGACGTGCCCTGCCAAGGGCAAAAAAGGGAGGGAAACATTATGGCGGCGAAGGTTTGGACGCTCACGTTGGCAGCGACCCTGACGCTGAGCCTCGGCGCATTGGCCCGACGCAAACACCGAAGCGCCCCCCTCAGCAGTGTGGGCGATGTCACGCCGGAGCTCTATCAACTTCTGAATAATTCTTTTGGCGGCAAGCTCAAAAATTTCTGCCTCCTCGCGGGCATATACAAAAATCCTCAAAACCCCGCTCAGGAATATCAGCGCGTTCTCAGCGTGGATTACAACAAAAAGAAATTTTTCGGCCGGCTTCAAATTCATGTCCGCTCGGTGGCCAAGCTGACGCCCTCGCAACTAAAAACCTACACCCCGGCACAGGTTTTCAAGTTCGGCGGCTATGACATTGAAACCTTTGAAAAAATTCACGCGGGGCCTTTCGGCGAAACGGGAGACCTCTACCTCCGCGCCAACGACGCCGAGCCGCCCGCCCCCGCGTCAATTACTCATCGAGTCCGCGCGCGCTACGAAAAACTGTTGACCAAGTACATCCTGCCCGCTTTGCAAAAACAATCCTAATTCGCCGCCCGGCCGCAGAAAACGGCACCCCTGGACTGCAATTGCGACGTGGGCAATTGCAGCGGGGTAGCGCAAAGGTAGCCGCAGTTCGGCTTCCTTTGCGGCTCTTGGTGTGGGATTCGCGGTGGCGCGGGCGGCAAACCCCGCTGCTCGCGAGCAAAAAGAATTTCCGTCGAACAATGGGTCACCGGTACCTCTGGACGCTCGAAGCGGCCTTGGAGGGAAACCCATCCGCCTCGTAGGAAAAGTTAGTTAGTAGCGCAGAGGTTGCGCGGCGCAACCTCTGCGGCTCGGGCCGGTGCCCGCCGGAAAGAACCGCAGAGTTTCACACTCCGCAACTCCGCGCCACGCGCCGGGCCGCTCAACCCTCGCGGCCGTTGACCTGGTCGCCGTCCATTGTTTTCCAACGTCTGATTGCCGGCGCCGACGGCACAAAGGCCGCACAGAAGCGCCTAGGACGCGCGCCTCTGCGCTACCTGCTCAGCACATCGAAGGGCCCGTGCGAGAAGCTCGCGCGGCGGGAGTGTCAGGGAGCGTGGTATAATTGGCCGGAACCCGGAGGCCCCGGCCCCAGATGCCCATATTACCTTGCTCGCACGACCAGGCCGCCCTTGCGCAAATCAATCCTGCCATCGACCTCTTACGAAATCTCGACGACCGCCATCCCGACGTGTTGCGGTCCGCCGGGGTCAACCCGGAGGACTACCACCCCAAACGCATATTCCGCTCCGCCGTAGAGACGATTCGAGGCAGTTTTATCGCCTCCTCGCTCACCCAGCGCCATCAGATGGTGGCCGATGTCCTTTCGCGCCTGGCTAACAGTGCAAAGATTGCCGGATTCGAACCAACGAAGAAAGCCACGCGCCACGACTTCACGATTATCCTCACGGAGCGTCCCCGCGTCGCCGCGGCCCTGGACGTGAAGGGCGGCGAAGGAAATAGCATCACCATTACAGAGCGGCCTCCCTGGGCGCAGGAGTTTGTGATGTGGTGCCACCTGGACGGCTCCATCATCAACCAGCCTTCGCAAGGGGTTCACTCGATTGTGGTCAACAGGCTCGCCAACGACCTGATGAGGCGCGGAAAAGTGGTGGACGCGATTTTCTTCAAGGACCAGTTGTGCGGCTGCCCTCTACGAAGGTGTCCCAAGTATAAAGGGCACGTGACGAACGACCAAATCTCTCCTGACATCTTCCTGATGCCCCGCGAGCGCCCCACGCCCCAGCAGCCGTCCCCTCCAACCCACTCGCTCGAGTCCCTTTACCTGCCAGCGATGGTTCTGGACGTCTTCGGAGTCGCGCCACGCGACCAAGCGAAGCACACCTGGTCAGTGGAGATTCATCTGGTCTCGGCTGCCAGGGGCGGGAGAGAGGTCTATATGAGGCGCACTCGAATACTGCACCTCGGTAACGTTGTGGAGGAAAGCATCACCAATGCTTAGGCAACCAGGCCTATTTCAACAGCCGAGCGCGGCCACGGGGAGAGCCGGCATTGATGGGTCTCTGTGGGAGGGCTGCTTCAATGCCAAGGAGAACTCCATCCACCAGTTGTCCCCCTACGTCGGAAAAATGAAATCCGGCATGGCTCGTGCCCTCATCGAAGAGTTCACCCGTGAGGGTGACGTGGTGCTCGACCCCTTTTGCGGGTCGGGCGTCGTGCCCCTCGAGGCCCTCCTGTGTGGCCGCCATGCGATTGGCAATGACCTTAACCCTTACGCCTACGTCTTGACCATGGGGAAGCTGTCGGCCCCCGCGACGCACGCCGAGGCGACGGCACGAGCTCTTCAGAGCCTCGAACAGGCCGCCGACGAAAAGGTTAGTGTGGATGAAGTGCCAGCGTGGGTCAGGGCGTTTTTCCATCCTCAAACCCTCCAGGAGGCTGTGGCCTTGGCCAGTGTCCTGAAACGCCGGCGGGAGTACTTCCTCCTAGCGTGCCTTCTCGGCATTCTGCACCATGTCCGCCCCGGCTTCCTTTCCTATCCCGCCAGCCACCTAGTTCCGTACCTCCGGATTAAAAAATACCCTCCGGCGGCATATCCTGACCTCTACTGCTACCGGCCGGTCCGGCCGCGGTTCTTGGCAAAGATAGCGCGCGCCTATCGGAGGTTTGAACCTCCCAGGCCGGACCTGAACCGCGTTGTGCTGCACGAGAATGCCATGTCCCTGCCGCTCGCGGACAACTCCGTTGATGCCGTTATTTCCAGCCCCCCCTACTACGGGGCGCTGGATTATGGCCGCGACAACAGGCTAAGGCTTTGGTTTTTGGGCGTAGAGGATTATCGGGAGATTGATGCGGGGCTAACCTCCAGCGAGCGGGTGTACGTCCCGCAAATGACCCTGGCCTTGGGCGAAATGCTGCGGCTGCTCAAGCCGGGCAAGTGCGCTGTCTTGGTCCTGGGAGACTACCACAGGGACGGCCGTCGCCGAGACTCCGCCTCAACGCTCGCGGAAACCGTTCGGAGCCTCTACCATCGCTGCGCATCGGCCGAGAAGTTGCTGGTGGATGAGATTCCCGACGCACGCCGCGCCCGAAGAAGAACGCAGACCACCAAGCACGAAACCATCCTCCTCATCAGAAAGCTCGCTCGCAACCCCGCTGGAGAGGCGCGCCCCGCAGCGGGGTAGATCGGCCTTCCCGCCGAACCCAACCCTTCGTCAGAAGGATTCTGAACACAACGAAGTTAAGATACAAGCGCAGAGGTTGCGCGGCGCAACCTCTGCGGCTCGGGCCGGTGCCCGCCGGAAAGAGCCGCAGAGTTTCACACTCCCCACCTCCGCGCCACGCGCCGGGCCGTTCAACCCTTGCGGCCGTTGACCTGGTTGTGGTCCATTGTTTTCCAACGTCTGATTGCCGTCGCCGACGCCGCAAACGCCGCACAGAAGCGCCTAGGACGCGCGCCTCTGCGCTTGTATCTACCTGCTAGTAAAGCGCATGGCGCTGTCCGAGACGACTTAAAGCTAGGTAACAAAAGCGGATCCTTTGCCGTATAATCTGCTACCGGCAATGGGCATGCTCTTGCCGGCAACCCAACTACCGTGGCAATGAGATCACTTCGAAGCAGAGTTGTCGCTGCCTTCTCCCGGTTGTTCCCCGGTACTCGTGACATCAACCTTAAGGTGGATGTCTCTCAAGGCGCCGAATTCCTATATGTGGATGTGCATCTCTCTCACCGAGACGCAGCGTACCGCTTGACCGATTTGAATACCATTCCTCGACGGGTGAAGGTCGGAGGGCGGTATTTCAAGGTCGCCCAAAAGAACCGACAGACCCTCAGACACTTGGCGGAATGGGACCCGGTTTTCGACCCGACTCGCGGCTTTAAGTTCCACGAAAAAGACGTTCCTGAAATCCTCCTCTACCTGCGAGCGAAGGCGGCCACGGCATTCACACTGCAAGCAGAGGGAGTAAAAGTCGACAGTCGGCCCCTCGAATATGCCCGCGACGTAAATTTGGAAGGAGACCGGGTCGAGGTCAGGACTTCGCTTGTGGACCCTGACCTCTCTACCCGGATCGACAAGAAGGGTGAGGCCAAGTTTCTAGAAGGGTCCAAATTCATCCACGCGCCAAAGGGCTTTTACCGCAAGCCAGAAGAAAAGAAGTACGCAATCCTCTCTAATGAACTCGGCACATCCACGCTCACGGGTGACCAGATCCCTCTCTTCCTGCTTTATGACCTTCAGAAATTGCGGGCTGAGCACCACGTTCACATAGACCCGAGGCTCGAAGCGCAGAGGGTTGTGACGGATTCATTTCAGCCAAAGGTTTCACTGCACGTGGACGGTCCGTGGATCTGGTTTGATGTCCGATACGAAGCCGAACGGTTCAAGTTGCCATACAGCGAAGTCGCCAACCTCCCGACGGGCCAACAATTCATCCGTCGTGAGCAATCGTGGATCAAGGTCGATAATGAAACCCACGCGCGGGTCTCCCACAAGATCAAGGAGGTTCCAGAGGTCGAAGATGTTGATGAGCAATTCAGGACTCCGACGCGCAATTTCTCCGAGGTCCAATCGCTCCTCGCCTCAGTCGGCACCATCAATATGTCCGAGGCTTACGCTAAATTCGTGCAGGGCCTCGCAGAATTTTCCAAAATTGATGAGTGTCCCATACCGGACACCCTCCAAGGTCAACTCCGTCAATACCAAAAGTACGGACACGACTGGCTCTGCTTTCTTAGGAAATACGGACTGAATGGAGTCCTTGCTGACGAAATGGGCCTCGGCAAGACCGTGCAGACAATTGTTTGCCTGCTATGCGCCCAGTCCGAGGCACACCCAGGAACATCGTTGATCGTATGTCCACCGAGCGTCTTGAGCACGTGGGAGGAGGATTTTTCCAAGTTCAGGCGGTCAGTCCTTGATTTCAGGGTTAAGCGTTATATCGGACCGGGCCGAGACAAGCTCCTTTCAGGGTTTAAGCATTATGACGCCCTACTTACAACCTATACGACCGTTCTCAACGATGTGGAGAGTCTCTCAAAAATCGTTTGGGACTACGTGATCTTGGATGAGGCACAGAAGATCAAGAACCACGAGACTGCGACCGCGAAGGCTTGCAAGAGGCTGGTTGCGAAGCATAAACTTGCCCTCACGGGCACGCCAATCGAAAACAGATTGAGCGAGCTTTGGTCCCTCTACGATTTCTTGATGCCGTCCTATTTGGGGTCCGCGACCCAATTTAGGTCGAACTTCGAAATTCCAATAATGAAGGAGGGCAGCAGGACCGCAGTGGAAGCGCTTAAGAAGAAGATCGCTCCCTTCAAACTTCGTCGGCTAAAAAGCCAAGTGGAATCCGAACTTCCCGAGAAAATCCAACTCGACCGTTATTGCGAACTGACTCCCGAACAAGCGCACCTTTACAAAGCGTATGCCGCTTCCGAACGGGATAGGATTAAGCGCCTCCCCGGAAGCATGGTCAAAATCGACACCTCGATACTCACCGCGATTTTGAGACTCAAGCAGATCTGTTGCCATCCCGCACTAGTCAAGAAGAATTATGAAACGATATACCAACGGTCAGGGAAGCTGGAAGCCTTTGTGGAAATCCTCGAAGAGATAATTGAGGGGGGCGAAAAGGCTCTGGTGTTCAGTCAGTTCACTGAGATGTTGCAGATTCTGCGTAAGGTTCTCGAAGACCGCAAGCTCCCCTATCTCTACCTAGACGGGGCGACGCCTGTAGCCCAAAGAGCGGAACTCAAGAATCGATTCCAAAAGGGCGAGGCTTCCTTCTTTCTAATCAGCCTTGGTGCTGGCGGACTCGGCATGACCCTGACGGAAGCCAATTGTGTTGTCCATTACGACAGATGGTGGAATCCCGCCGTTGAGGATCAAGCAACTGACCGAGTTCACCGAATCGGCCAGACAAAAGCTGTGAAGGTATTTCGGATTCACACTCTTGGAACGATTGAAGAGCGCATAGGCGAACTCCTCGAAAAGAAGAAGGATCTATTCGACAGCGTGGTTGAAGTCGACGACCTTCGCAAGGAAGTTTCCAAAGAGGAGCTGCTCGCCCTCTTCGCCGCCCCACCGGGCTGAACTAAATGCATGCACGGTAACCGATGGTCCGTCCTTGTTGAGGCAAGTGGATTCTCTCTTGGACACCAAGAGTTTTTTTCCTTTGGAGGCGGAGGAAACGTTTCTTTTGGGCATCAGGCGGCGACCACCGCTGTGGAGCGGGGTAGCGCAAAGGTAGCCGCAGTTTGGCTTCCTTTGCGGCTCTTGGTATGTGATTAGCGGCGAGCCGTGCCCCAGGCTTTTCCGCAGCCCCTTACCCGAGAGGCTCATCAGCGGACCTCCTGGCATTTCGTTTGATTGCCTACCTATGACGCCGAGTTTAGCACTCGGCCCGGCGGAGTCAAGCCGACGTGTTTGCGGAAGGTGCTACGGCGCCACTTCAAGAGCGCGACGCCGAGCCGGGCGCGAAAAGCCCGATTGAAGTCGGGCGTCTTGCGGTAGGTGCCGAGAGCCGGCCGGCGCAGCGTTTCACATTTCAAAACAATCGTGCCTTGGGAAAATGAGGGCTAAATAAACATGGGGTCGTCTGAGGTCGTGTCGCGGGTTGCTGAAGCGGGCCGGCGGGAAAACAGAAACCCAAGCCCCGAACGAATCCCTTTGACCAGCGCGGAGATTTCCGCGATGGGCGCCACGATGCTTTTCTGAATCAGGGTGGTGGTAGTGTCAACCTTTTCCAGGATATCGGTGATGGCCTGATCCACGCGGCTCATCTCCAGGCGAGTTCGCTCGGCGAGCTCGCCGGCGAGCGAGTCTATCGAGGCCACGCGCTCCCGCAAGACGCGGCTGGCCTCGGCAAGATTGCCGGTCACAGCCGCCAACGGCTGACGCGAGTCGGCGAGGATTTCCGTGAGGGATTGCGCCAGCGGGCCGAATTGCTCGCGCAGGTTCTCGCGGCTCTGCCGGATTTCCTTTTGAATTTGCTCGGCAACCCGATAGATGCCCCACAGGGCGGCGGCTTGGAGGGCAATCGCCGCCGCGGCGATCGCAATAAACAAGGTCAGCAAAGCATCGTGCCCCATCGTTCCATCCCTCCCTGTCCGAAGCGCCTGCCGTCCGCCGCCTCAGTGCGACTTCGTTTTTTCTTCCTGATAAGCCTGCTTGCCGGCTTCGAGCGCCGCCGAGAGCTGCTCTTTTTGCTTGGCCACCACATCCTTGGCCTTGTCAACATACTCTCCGGCTTGACGGCGATACTCGCGCCCTTTGGCCGAAATCAGGTCGCGCCCTTCGCCCGCTCTTTGCGAAAGATAGTCGCGCGTCTCCTTTCCCGACCTCGGCGCAAACAGGAGCGCCAAAATGGCGCCGATGCCCGCTCCCGCCAAAAAGAATGCGAACTTGGAACTGCCATTATCTTCACTCATGGTGACCTCCGCGAGAATGCGTTTTTTCTCCTCCGGCTGCGATCCCCTTGCTGTCCCAGCGTGATGCTAGCCAGGAATCGTAAAGTTCGGCCCTCCCTACCCAGACCTGACCCGACGACTAAATTCTCCCCCCAAAAACCTCGCCAGTGTCCCCAGCTTCATGCTTCAAATTCCACGAGTTGCTTGGCGTATTGGCCGATTGGGATTTGGCCCCTGCCTAAGCAACATGACCTCACGTCTCGCAAGGTCAATCATGGAGCCTCCTTGCTCACCCTCGGCCGGCCCTCCCGGCCCCCTGGCGCGTAGCGTGCCTGGCAACCCAGCCGGCTGTTCTTGCGACAGCACTAAATGACCACTCCACGTCACATTAAATCACGGCTTTACAGGATTGTCAAGTCTTTGTTTAAGAATGGATTATTGTTATACCGTCCAACCGGTCTATATATTATCCAGCCGCGTGACGATGGAAATAGGAAACGATATTCTCCGCTTGATTTTGAGTGACCACTTGGCACAACTCGTCCTTGGATAATTCCTTAACCCTGTCCAGGCTGCCGAAGTGCTCCAGCAGCCGCTGGGCGGTGCGCGAGCCGATGCCCGGGATGGCAACCAGCTCGGTGGTCAAGGTTTGGCGATTCCGGCGAGAGCGATGGAAGCTGATGGCGAAGCGATGGGCTTCGTCGCGGATTTGCTGAATCAGGTGGAGCGCGGGCGAATGCCGGTCGAGGACGACCGGTTCATTTTCGCGGCCATAAACATAGATGATTTCCTCTTTTTTGGCGATGCTGGCGAGCGGTTGATTGATAATCTCCAGATTATTCAGAGCCTCTGCCGCGGCATGGAGTTGCCCGATGCCGCCGTCAATCAGAATCAAATCGGGCAGATGCTTTTTTTCGCCGAGCAGGCGGCGATAGCGCCGTCCCACGGCTTCCTTGAGGCTGGCAAAGTCGTCGTTTTGCGGGACGGTTTTGATGATGAATTTGCGATACGCCGATTTTTCCATGCGGTCTCTTTCCCACACCACCATCGAGGCGACGGTTTCGCTGCCCTGAAGATGCGACACATCAAAGGCTTCAATGCGGCGCGGGGGAGAGGGCAAATCGAGCGCCTCCGTCAGGGCCTCAATCATTTCGCGGCTGGGTGGCTTGAGGACGCGGAAGCGGCGGTCAAAGGAGTGGCGGGCATTGCGAGCGACGAGTTCCAAGAGCGCGCGCCGGCGGCCGGCTTCCGGGGGGACAATGCGCACCGCGCGTCCGCGTTTGTCGCTAAGCATTTCCTCGAGCAGGGGGCGATCGTCGAAGTCGGCGGGCACGTAGATTTCCGACGGCAGATAGGGTTGATCGAGATACACCTGGCGGACCAAGGCGGAGAAGATGTTGCCGAGATCGGGTTCCTCCAAGTCTTCCCAGAAAAATTCGCGGCGGTCCACGGTGCGTCCGCCCCGCAGGTGAAAAAGGTTCACGGCCATCTGCGAGGCTTCTCGGTGGAACCCAAAAACATCGAAATCGTCCCCGGAAGCTGCGGCCATTTTTTGTCTTTCGCGGAGTTGCTCGATGGTGGAAAGTTGGTCGCGGTAGCGCGCCGCTTCCTCGAAATGCTCGAGCTCCGCCGCCTTCATCATGCGCTCGTGGAGTTCGCGGATGAGGTCGCTTTCCCGGCCTTCGAGCAGCAGCCGCACGTCGCGGACAGCTTCGGCGTAGCGCTCCGGTGTGGTCAAGCCGGCCACACACGGGCCGAGGCAGCGGTGGATGTAGTACTGAAGGCAAGGGCGGGGATGCGGGCGCGTCAAGTCCACGCGGCAAGAAGGAATCAGAAAGCGGCGATGGATCAGATCCACCACGCGGTAGGCAAGGCGCGCGGGAAAATAGGGGCCGTAGTAGCGAGAGCCGTCTTTGCGGAGGCGCCGCGTCACATAGACGCGGGGGTAGCGCTCGCCCAAGGTGAGTTGGATGTAGGGATAGGTTTTGTCGTCGCGGAGCAGGACGTTATAGCGCGGCTTAAATTGTTTGATGAGGTTGTTTTCAAGCGCCAACGCCTCTTTCTCGTTGTCCACCAAGATGAATTCAAGATCGCGCGCCAGGTCGAGCAGGCGCTCGTGCTTCTCGTCGCCCGGCTGGAAGTAAGAGCGGACACGGGACTTGAGGGATTTGGCTTTGCCGACGTAGATGGGCTGTCCGGTTTCATCCTTGAAGATATACACGCCGGGGCGAGCGGGAAGGGCGTCGGCTTTGGGTCGAAGGGGATGGTCCGCCACGGTGGTTCGTCAAGCTCCTCTTTTTCTATTATCGCGCAAGATGGCGCCCGCGGAAGTTGGCGGCGAGCTTTCCAACGGGAAAAGGAAGGTGGCGTTGCGCGGCCGGGCAGAGTTACTTGGCGGCGTTGGGGCTGGAAGAGTCCAAGTAATCGCGCAAAATCTGGGTGGCTCGCTCGGCGTCGGATTCCGAAACCAACAGCGGGATTTGGAGAAAGGGAAGCAACTCGATGGAAGATTGGCCGGGAAGGATGACCGGGATGCCCTGAGCCTCAAGTACATTGCGCGCCAACTCGGCGTCGAGGACGGCCGTCGGGCCGCTGAAGGTGCGAACCCGCACGGTCTTTATCGGTGGCGAATCGTCGGCGTCTCCGGCGCCCACCAAAGAGCGCAGCCAGTTGCCCAAAAGCCCCGCCGGATGCTCAACGGGTGACGGCTCCTGGGGCGGCGTGCCTGCCAGGAGCTTGCCGCCGCAATCCTCGCAGGCGGTGGTGCCCTCAACGTATTCCGTCATGCACTTGGGGCAATAGGGCATTGCGGCTCCTCTCCAAGTATAGCCTTGAATTACCGGAGGGGGGTAAAAATGGCCGCCGCCCCGCCGCCCGAAGCGAGCCGTAAATGCAACGTGTCGGCCGGCGTCACGGTTTGCTTCCGAATGGTCAAGCTCTTGGCATCTTGATTTGCGCGCGGGCCGTCGAGGAAGAGGGTGGCGCGGTAGCGACCTGAGCCGAGGAAATTGAGCGGCACGTCCAATTCGCGGGGGTGCCAGTTGGTCATGCTGCCCAAATACCAACGGTCGCCATGACGACGCGCGATGGTGACATACCGCCCGGGTTCGCCGTCCAGCGCTCGAGTTTCATCCCACACCGTCGGCACCTTTTCCAAAAACTGAAAGCCGGGCTGACCGAGATAGTCTTCGGGATAATCGGCGAGCATTTCCAAAGGGGCCAGATAGACCACGTACATGGCAAGCTGGCTGGCGCGGGTTCCTTGGCACATGGGCTGCACGTTGCGTGGGCGGAAGGCGGCGCGAGTGGCGTTGTTGAAGCAACCGGGGGTGTAATCCATGGGCCCGGCCAACATGCGGGTGAAGGGCAAGGTGACGTCGTGGCGCGGCGTCTCGCGGTAACTCCACTTGTCGTACTCCAAGCCCATGACCCCTTCGCGGTTGAGCAAGTTCGGATAAGCGCGCCGGAGGCCGGTCGGCTTATAAGCGCCGTGGATATCAATGATGAGGTGATAGCGCGCCGCCGTGCTGACCAATCTCTGGTAAAGATTCACCGTCGTTTGGTCGTCCGGCACATTATCCATAAAGTCCACTTTGACGCCCGCCACACCCCACTTTTCATAGAGGGGGAAGGCCTGGTCCATTTGCTCGGCCGCGGCGGTCCAGTGAATCCAAAGTAGGATCTTCACGTTGTTTGCTTTGGCGTACTGAAGGAGGGCGGGAAGATTGACACGCGGAACCCAACGGGTGATGTCATTGTGGACACACCAGCCTCGCGAGGGAACGGCCGAGGAGTCGGGCTTGATGGCGGAGCAGACGCCATCTACGGCGGGCGACCATCCGGCGTCAATCAACATGTAGGGCAGATGGGCTCTAGCCGCGAAGGCAATGTAATGTTTTAGGGTTGCGGTATTCATGCCCGGTTTGAAGTTGACGCCGCGAGCGTAATCGCCCGACCACCAATCCCAGGCGGCCTTGCCGGGCTGAATCCATGAAGTGTCGGCGATGGCGGTGGGGGCGCTCAAGTTGAGGACCATAGGTTCGGAAGACTCAATCAAGCCGCCGGCTTGGGGCGCCATCAGCAGGATGCGCCACGGGGTGGTCTTGGGAGTTTGGCCCACCACGGCCTCATCCAAATGATTGGGCAAAGGCGAAAGCCGAGCCTGGAGGCCGTTGGGAACGCCAGGCGCCCCGCCCACATAGAGGCCGGCGTAATCGGTGAGGTCGGCTTCGAGCAACGCCACCCACGGGCCGCCGTTCAAATGAGCGGTCAGCGGCAAGCCCACCACGGATTCCGGCAGAATCTTGCTGAGCGGGATGTGGCGGAATTCACTTTCGTAATTGCTGTTGAATCGGCCCAGATCGAGGGCGAACGCGGTGGCGGGGCGGGCGAAGTAAAACCCGGTTTCCTCATTGGCGATGGTGAACCTGCCGAGAGCCGCTTGTTGCGGAAGAACGTAGCGAAACGCGACGCCCGTGTTGTAGGCCCTCAGCACAATCTCCAGCCGGCGATGCGGCGGTTCGAGCTCGCGGAGGAAGACGACGGCTTGACGGTAATGATTGCGAATCGTGCTTTCCGCTCCAAAGGCCCAGTGCCAGGTCCGATTGCCCGACCGCCGCTCCACGGCGGTCATCCGGAAATCATGGTCGAGCGGGGGCGCGCCCTTAAATTCGATGCCCAAAGGAGAATCCGCCAAAACGGGTTGACCCTTGTAGGAGACACGATAGTAAAGGCGGTTGCCTATGCGATAGGGCTGGGGGTTCGACTTCATTTCCAAGGTGATAGCCAGTTGACCATTCGGCGAGGTCACGACGACCGGCGAAGCGGCTTGCGCGGCGGGCGCCGAACACAACCACCCCACCGTCAACGCGAGTGGAACAAACCGAGCGATGCGCATCAGGATGCCTTTCCGCCGTCCCGTGGGACGGCAAGGCGCGAACCCCGCAGCGCCGTTCCTCGCTCGATGCGGCTGGCGCCCCTCGGAACGGGTTTAGGCAAAGGCGTGCTTGAGCCGCCCCCGAGCCTGATGATAATGCGGAAACGCCTTTTCGGCCACGCGAAACTCACGGGAATGGATGACGCGGCGGCCGCCCCGATGTTGCAAAGGGAACCGCGCGTGAAGCATTTCGTGAAACACCAGATATTCAACCACGTAGCGCGGGACCGACGCCGCGTCAAGTTTCCGGCTGATGATAATCGCTCGGTGGGCGGGATCGTAACGGCCCAACACGGTCTCGGCCGCTCGCAGGCTCCATCCCAGGCGGCAGGGCGGAAGTTCGCCGTTGAAAAATCGCCGATTGAGGGAGAGGAAAATTTCCTCCAGATCGAAATGCTCACCGCGCGGCGGGAGCAGCCGGAGGCGGGCGCGCGCGCGCCGCAAGGCCTCAACGCGACGCCGCACTTCGGAATGGTAAGTCCAAGCCAGGTAACACTCGCGGGCCTCGGGTGAGGCCCGATAACGGTAAAGCTGACAGAGCAAAATTTCCGCCAAACCCTCCAGGACGATGGGCGGCGCCGAGCGGAGAAGATCGGAAAGGCGAACCCGGGCGCAGCCATCGCGCAGGGCGATCTGGCTCCTTAAGCCTGTGAACGGGCGAAATTCGACCTCGAAGATGGGGCGAGGCCGACTCAAGCGAAGCCGATCGAAAACCCGCTCAAACAGGGCGGCGGGGGACTTGTCCAACGGTGGCGAAGGTTGGGATCGCGGGGTCGGCGAGGGCAAAGGCTCAATTCCCTTCGTCGGAGGAATGCTTTTGGCGCAGGCGCTTCAGAAGCTTCTTCTCTTCCTTGTTGCGTTTTTCTTCTGCTTTGCGGCGAGCCTTGATTTCGCGCGCTTCGAGCTTCCGTTCCTGCTTCAGCTTGCCAAACTTCTTTTCCTGAACGCTGAGGGCCTGGGTGCCCCCGTCCACCGCGTCCGTCATGTCGGCAATGGCATCCCGCAGGGCGTGGCGTTCGGCGTGGGGGGCGGTGCTGAGGGCCGCCTGCATGTGGCGCAAGGTCGCAATCTGGCGCGGCCCTTGCTCGATCAATGCCTTCAAGCCGGCGCGCATGTCTCCGCCGTGGTCGTACTGATATTGAATCCAACGCTTCATCTCATCGGTGATGGAAATATACTCGCTCAAAAGCCGAGTCGCTTGGGAGCCGGCGGCGGGTTGGCTGCCGAACTCCTGAGCGCGGTCGAGCCGTTGCTGAGCGAAGGCGAGATAGACCTTGATGCGCTCGGAGGAATCTTGAGCATTGCGCAGTTTCTCAACCTCAGCGTAGGTGAGATGCGCGCGCGGCTGAGCCTTCAGCGGGCCCGCGAGCGCCAGGACAACGCCCCCGCAGAGAAGCGGTGACGATCGGGAAAATTTCATCGAACCACTCCGGCCTGGCGCTTGAGGTTGCGCGGAGACGGCGTCACAGGCTGCGCCGTCCGCCGCATGTGCAAGCCGGGAAAGAGAGCATCCAGAACCTGCCCGTGAATGTTTCGGCTTGCTGTTTGCGCCTTCTTGATGACCTCGCTTTCCGGATAAGCGATTCTGCGGTGCAGATCTCCCAAGATCCTGTCATTGGCCGTAAAAGCCTGGTCCAGTTGCATAAAGCCTTCCGGCTGGCGCAGAGGGTTTTTCCTCGATTGCTCGAGGGTTTGCCAGGAGGTTCGGGCTTCGTCCAGATAGCGATTCAGGAGGGTCTCGCCGCGTCTGAAATGATTTGCATCGTAAGCCTGAACCGCACGTTGCAGGATGAGGCCGGCCAGCCGCATCTGGAGTTCAGCTTTCTTGACCAGGTTTCTTTGTTTGGCAATCTTAGCTTTTAATTCGGGCGCGGTGAGCGGATGGTGAAACAGGCCCGCCCGGGCGGGAAGCGCGCTCCAGGCGCCAACGAGTAACATGGCTGCGAGGGCCATCCGCCAATCAACTCGCATGAGCACAATTATACTCGATTTTAGACGGAGCCTTGCGCGGCGGGTGGGTGATCGGCGGGGGTCAATTTTGCAGGCCGCGGGTTGGGTGGGTCCGCAGCACCGAGGCTAAGAACTTTCCCGTGTAGGATTGCGGGTTGCGGACGAGTTCTTCGGGCCGTCCTGCCGCCACGACGTATCCTCCGGCCTCGCCCCCTTCTGGGCCGAGGTCAATAATCCAATCGGCGGCTTTCAGCAATTCGAGGTTGTGCTCGATGATGAGGATGGTGGCGCCCATGGAATTGAGCCGCCGAAAAGCCCCTAGCAGCTTGTTGATGTCATCAAAATGGAGACCGGTCGTGGGCTCGTCGAAAATAAACAGAGAGCCTTCGCTGGCCGGCTGGCTGAGGTGCGCGGCCAGACGCACGCGCTGCGCTTCACCGCCCGAGAGGGTGGTAGCCGATTGTCCCAGGCGCAGATAGCCGAGGCCAATTTCATCCAGAATCCTCAGCTTGGAGCAAATGGCCTGATGGCCGGCAAAAAAGGCCAGCGCCTCCCGAACCGTCAATTGTAGAACTTCATGGATGTTTTTGCCTTTGTATCGAATTTCCAGGACCTGGGGCTTGAAGCGCCGACCGTGGCACTCTTCGCAAACCAACTCCACGTCGGCCAAGAATTGCATCTCGACGGTCACCACGCCGTCGCCTTGGCAGGTTTCGCACCGGCCCCCGGGGATGTTAAAGGAAAAATAGCCGGGCGTGTAACCGCGCTTGCGGGCTTCGAGCGTGGCGGCGAATAACGCCCGGACGGGTTCAAAGGCTTTGAGGTAGGTGAGCGGGTTGGAGCGGGGCGTGCGACCGAGCGGCGATTGGTCCATCAAGATAACATTCGCCAAGGCCTCATCGCCCTTGAGCGCGTCAAGCTCGGCGCGAGGAGCGGCTACGCCGCGCCGCGCCATTAGAGTATTGTAGAGAACATCGTGGACCAGCGTGGACTTTCCCGAGCCGGACACTCCGCTAACGACCACCATCAATCCCAAGGGAATATCCACGTCAATCGCTTTGAGGTTGTGCTGGCGCGCGCCCCGCAGTCGCAGCCACTGCGGGCCGGGAGAGCGGCGGGCCTTCGGCACGGGAATTGAGAGTTGGCCCGAGAGGTAGCGGCCCGTCAGGGAAGCCGGAGCCTCCAGGAGTGGACCGACCTTGCCTTCATATACCAGGCGACCTCCGTGCTCGCCGGCTCCGGGGCCGAGGTCGAGCACCGTGTCCGCGCTGCGGATAATCTCCGGGTCGTGCTCCACCACCAAGATCGTGTTGCCCAAATCCCTCAAATTTTTCAGAATTCCGATAAGGCGTTGGGTGTCCCGCGGGTGAAGGCCGATGGAGGGTTCATCCAGGACGTAGAGGGTGCCTACGAGGTTGGAGCCGAGCGCCGTGGCCAGTTGAATCCGCTGCGCTTCGCCGCCCGACAGCGTTGACGAAAGACGGTCTAAGGTGAGGTATTCCAAGCCAACGTCAACGAGGAACTTCAGACGCGAGTGAATCTCCTCCAGCACGCGCCCCGCGATGGTGCGTTGCGTGGGCGTGAGATGGAGCTCTTGAAAGAAGGCGCGAGCCTGCGCAATCGAAAGCCGGCACGCTTCGGCAATGTTTTTGCCGTTGACGCGCACGTGCAGGGCGTCGCGCCGCAATCTTCCGCCCTGGCAATCAGGGCAAAGGGTATAACCTCGGTAGCGGCTAAGAAACACGCGGACGTGAAGCTTGTATTTCTTCCGCTCCAGGTAGCGGAAGAAGCCGTGGATGCCCGGAAAGGTTTCATCCCCTTCGAGGACCCACCGCTTTTGTTCGGCAGAGAGACGGTGGTAGGGGACGTGCAGCGGGACACCTCGCGCGCGAGGCGCGCGGCGAAGTTCATTGAACCAAGAACGATAGCGAGGTTTGGTCCAGGGCTCGATGGCGCCCTCTTCGAGCGTTTTGCTCTTATCCGGGATGACGCGGTCCAGATCGAAGTCCATGGTGTTGCCAAAACCTTGGCAACGGGGACATGCGCCGGAGGGACTGTTGAAAGAGAAAAGGGAAGGTTCGGGTTCGGGGAACCGGATGCCACAACGCTTACACTCGAAGCGCTCGCTGAAAAGCCAGGCCTCGGCGGGGCCCGACGGAGCAACGAATTCCAACAGGGCTTCCCCGGCCTCGCGGTAACAAATTTCCACCGAATCAATTAACCGTTGCCGAAGGTCCGGCTGGACGGCCAGCCGATCCACCAGCACGTAAAGCGGACGGGGAAAATCCGCTTCCAGGAGGGATTCGGGCGCGGAGAAATCAAATATTTTTCCATCCTGGTAGAGGCGGTTGAAGCCTCGCGCCCGCAGGGCTTCCAGGCGAGATTTCAGCGCGTCGCGCGGCGCAGCCGAGGCAGGAGAAGGCTCGGCGTGCTGGCTCGGTGAAGCTTCGTGGCGTGCCGGGCGATGGCCGTCGGACTTGACTTTAGCCGGCGAGAGGGGCTCGAGTTTGAAAAGAACATAAAAGCGCCGGCCCTTGTCGAGGCTCATGACGCGGGCCGCGATCGCGTCCACGTGATCCTTTTGCACCGGGTCGCCGCACTGCGGGCAATGCATCACACCGATCCGCGCAAAGAGCAAGCGAAGGTAATCGTAAATTTCCGTGGCCGTCGCCACGGTCGAGCGCGGATTGCGCGTGGAGTTTTTTTGGCGAATAGCAATGGCCGGCGCCAAGCCATCTATCCGGTCCACGTCGGGCTTTTCCATGCGCTCTAAAAATTGACGGGCGTAGGCGGAGAGCGACTCAATGTAACGCCGCTCGCCTTCCGCGTAGATGGTATCGAACACCAGGCTCGATTTGCCCGAGCCGGAAACGCCCGTCACCACCGTCAAGGCGTTGTGGGGAATGTCGCAGTCCAAATGGCGCAGATTGTGCATCCGCGCGCCGCGCACCGAGATGACCTCCTGATCCGCGGCGCCGGATTGGAGCTGAGGGGGCAGGGCGGCACCTCGAGGCAACAAATCAGCGGCCGAGTCGGGCTTGGCCGACGGACTATCCGCGGCCGATGGGATAGGCTTATCCAGCTTCACGTCGTCATCCTCGCCGTCCGCGCAGGCACTAACTCGGTCGGGGCTGCTCGGTCTTCTAGGGCGTTCTCGCGCAATCTTTTAATTATAGGTCGGGGGCGCGCGCAACGCAAAGCAAGGATGCGGAGCGAACCGATTTGACTCAGGATGGCGATGGAATTGCACGCAGGTCCGGCGGCAAGGCGTGATTGCAAACGGGGAGATGTGAGCGTACACTGCGGCTATCCCTCGAGGGTAGATAGGCGAAGGCTCCGCTCGCCTGGACGGCGAGAGCCGAGGGGCGGCGCGTGCAGGGTAGGGAGGGCTTATGCCCCGCGAAAAGGCTCAAGTGGTCAAGCTGATTGCAGCGCCCAAGCCAAATGACGGCGGCGAGGTGGCCGATGCGAGGGCCAGCAGCAAGGTCGCACCTTCCGAGCCCGCCGGGCCGGCCGGCGATTCCAATCCTCGGCAAATGCTCGCCCGCTTCGGGTTGAGGCAATTGCGGCGCATTGCCGAGCTTGCGCCGAAGGTGACGGGGCGCGGGCAGGCCAAGCCCGTCCACGATTTTCGGGTGGCGAGTCGAAGGCTTGAATCCGTGCTGAGCC
>JAKASC010000101.1 GCA_021828245.1 Acidobacteriota bacterium | reverse complement strand
ATATTCCTCTCAATGGCAACTTTGCCGACAGCTTTTTTGACCGCCACGTAGGGCCCTTTTACGTCGGCCCGGGCGGTTTTCCTTCCGGTCACACCATCGGCGCGGTTTCGCTCGCCACGATTTTTGCTCGCCGCTATCGCCGCCATCGCTGGGTTCCGTGGCTGGCCTACGGCCTCGCCAGCGTGGTGGGGTTTTCCCGCCTCACTCGCTCCGACCATTTTCCCTCCGACGTTTTCGCCGGAGCTTTTCTCGGCTACGCCATCAGCCGCTACGCCGTCCTTCGCGGGACGCGGTAGCCCAGAGATTGCGCGTTTTGTAGCGCTGAGGTGCGCGCTCTTTGCGCTCCTCATCGGCCCTCCTTTTGCGGTCCCCGCGGCTTTCTCCGAATTCAACCGCTAACCCGAGCGCCGAGTCCTTGGCAACAAAGGAGCGCCCATCAAACGGAGGGCCAAACGCCGCAAAGATAGCCAAACTGCGGCTACCCTTGCGCTACCGCTCTGCTGCTATTCATCGAGCGCGGTGCCAGTGAAAATTGGCCGGCCGGCCAGCGAAACCTTGAACCCGTAAATCGCCAGTCCCAGAACGAACGCTACGCCGATGTAAGTGGACAACGCGTACCAGGCGGAAAGATTTGACGTGGTCGCCAGTTGCGTTAGCCAAACGTCTGTAATGAAGAATGCGACCAGCGGTGCGAAGCCAAAGCGCTTTAAGATAAAAATCAAGGTTCCGTAAGCCCCGGCGACGAACACGGCGTCCACCAGGGGATAACTCCCCGGCAGGGCGATGGCAGCGACGAAAATGAGAATGAACGCCGCTGCCGCAATCGAGTCTCTGCGAAACAAAAGGCGCAGCAGGAAGAATAAGAGGAACACCGCCAGCGCAAACGCCAAGTAGCGAGGGGCGACCAGCAGCAATATCCCGAACGTGCCGCGCGCGCCAAGCAAGGGCAGAAGCGGGCGGGTCGCAGGCTCGGGCGGTAGCTTCCCTAGCCATCCTTCGGAGAATTGCAGCAGATTGAACCAAAGATGGATGCCCACGCCCAAGGTCACTCCCGTCAGGACATCGCGGCCGACTAGTGGATCGTGGAATTGGCCGGCGAGAACTCGGCTCCAGGAAATAATCGAACTCGGCCAGCGCCGCCGCACGTAAGGTTCGAGCCCGATATAGAGCAGCCAGACCAAGGCCGCATAAAAGAGCGAGTAGCTCGCGCCCATCACAAACAACCCAAACT
This sequence comes from Acidobacteriota bacterium, assembly GCA_021828245.1. GTDB lineage: Bacteria > Acidobacteriota > Terriglobia > UBA7540 > UBA7540 > JAKCCV01. Next base: position 6,991 of record JAKASC010000101.1, on the reverse strand, counting down.
CATAAATGGTGGGAAGATGATGGGCGGTGATCGCCCAGCCGAGCATGAGGGTGACGAGAACAAAAACCGCCAGACGAAACGCGCCGCGCCGATCGCCCCGTCCAAGCCGCAAATTCCGCCGCGCCAGAAGCACGCCAGCCACCAGGATTGCTAACAGAAGGATCAGCTCGACGCTCTGGCGTACCTTGGCCTGCGCCGTCGGCTGGTTCGCCTGCATTCGCGAAGCTTGCGTCCACGGCCAGATCAATTGGAAATAGACCGGCTTGCCGCGATACGCCGCCGCCTCCACGCGCAACGGAACATTGATTCGTCCGGGCGCCACGCCCGTCCACGCCGCGCGGGCATCGCTCCACACGGGCGGAATCCATTCAGGAGTCGCGGGCTTGAATTGGGTCATATCGAGCCCGGCAGCTTCGAACAGCGGCGACCAATCGGGCGCCGCGCTCGCCGGCGGGCCGACCGTAGCGGCGGCTTTTAGGCCGCCATTGTCTTTGGCCTCAACCTCGCGCTGGACTTGCTCCCGCTCAGGCGGCACGGCCTCGAAATATTCCAGCCGTCCGCTTGGGTCGAGCACGGCGTAGGTCATTCCAGAAAAGTTTCGCGGCGGATCGTGCTCGGTGACCACCCCGCCTACCGGTCCGTTGAACAGGCTCCGAGGTTCGAGGTATTCCGGGCTTTGGCGATACCAGAACTGGATCGCCGAAGGATGCCCAAGCTTCAATTGTTTCCAGCGGTCGGGCGATTTGTCCTGGCTTTCGATGTAGTGCAGATAGTCATTGTCGTAAACGTAGCCCTCTGCCGAGTCCACGGGCGGCGCGGTGTAGCCGAATCGTTTGATGAGGTCGCTCGTTTTCGCCGCCAGCACCTCGGGCGGCTCGCCGAGCGGCACCATGCCGGTCATCTCCGTCTTGCTATTCAGCACGCAGGCCGCGGCAATGCCAACGATTACAAACGCCATACACGCAAGCGCCGTGCGCGGCTTAAAGCCTTCGGTCTCGCCCGCCGCGGCCACCAGTTCCGGTGACGGCGTTTCGCCCGCAGCCAGCGCTGCCGCCAGCGGGTCACCGCCCGGCAACCCCGCGGCCACTTGTAGCGCCGAAGCCGGCCGCAGCTTGGGGTCTTTTTCGAGGCAGCGGAGAATCACTCGTTCCGCCGCCGGATCAACGTCCGTCACGTGGCTTGAGGGAGCGGTCGGTTCCTCTTCCAGGTGTTTGCGCCGCCATTCGTTGAGCGTCGCGGCCTCAAAGGCCTTCTTACCGGTAAAGATTTCGTAAAGCACCAAGCCGAGCGCGTACAGATCGCTTTTGATGGTAACGGGTTTGCCGGAAAGTTGCTCCGGCGACATGTACGCCGGCGTGCCGACGATTTTCCCGTCTGCGGTTTCTTCGGGCCGCGCGGCGATGCCGAAGTCCGTGATGCGCGCGTGCCCCTGCCCGTCAATCATGATGTTGGAGGGCTTCAGGTCGCGGTGGATCAGCCCTTTATCGTGCGCGGCGGCCAGCCCCGCGCAGAGCTGTCGGGCGATTTCAAGCGCCTTTGCCGGCGGCAATCGCCCAATGCGCTTCAACAGCGACGCCAAGTCTTCTCCGTCCACGTACTCCATGGAAAGAAACGGACGGCCCGCGACCTCACCCAGGTCATAGACGCGGCAAACGTTCGGGTGCGAAACCTGACGCGCGTTACGGACCTCCGCGCGAAAGCGGTCCAGCGCGGACTCGTCTTCGGCCAGGCTGGGCGGCAAAAATTTCAGCGCCACCGCTTGGCCCAGCTTCAAGTCGTCGGCGCGATAGACCTCGCCCATGCCGCCGCGACCCAAAAGCGCGATGATGCGGTAACGTTCCGCCAGCACTTCGCCCGGCGCAAAGCTACCAACATCGGTCAGACCGCCTGAGGTGGTTCGGGCTGCGGCAGAAGAATTTAGCCGCTTGGGCGCGGGCGGTGCGGGCTTTGGCGGTTCAACCGGCATGACATCGGCGGTGGCCGTGGGTAGGTCGGAAATCGAAGCGCTGGGCTTGCCGCAACTCGGGCAGAACCGTGACCCCTCGGGAATTGTCTCGCTACAATAGGGGCAGTATTTCATTCGCCGAGAATTATATCCGAGTTGGCGCGGCGAGCGGGCCTTTTCGCGCCCGATTTCCCCAGCCTTGCCTGATGCGCGCTCACGCGTTTGAGCCGCCCTTCTGCTGCCACGAAGGGTGAAGATTTTACCTGAGCTTCCCGCTATCACATTCGAAGGTTATGCTGTAACCGACTCATTCCAAGTGGGTTGGCCGTCGTCTGGCGGTTTTGGCATTCTGCCTGCTCCGAAACGTAATGCAGCGCGTGCCCGACGATAACGCGCTCCAAGGAGGGTTCGACCATGAAGAGACGGCGACTGTTGATGATCACGCTTTTGGTTGGCTCTGCGGTTTTGGTGGCTCCGGGGTCTCCGCTTGCCTTTGCGCATGGCGGTCCTCCGCCGTGGGCGCACGGGCGCGACCATCAAGACCACGGCAGGAAGAAAGGTTGGCGGGATAATCGCGGCCAGAGGAGGAAGTGGGAGCGCGATCGCGAGGGGCGCTACCGCTTTGGTGATAACGATCGCCGCGCGGTGATTGCCTATTTTCGCAGGCATCGCGACGACCGTCGCTTCCGGGAAGACTGGCGAGACCGCGGAGACGACTATCCGACCGTAGCCTACGGCTATGTCATCGAGCCGCGCTACCGTCCCTATTGCCGGCCATTGCCCGTGGTTCTGCTCCGCGAGATGCCACCACCGCCGCCGGGCCTCCGCTACTTCTTATTCGGAGGCAACGTCGTCTTGGTGGACAACGGCTACCGCGTTCAGGACTTTATTCACATCGGCTTCAATTTTGGCAATTGAACCGAGCGAAACCAGAAGATGATTCTGTCCGACCGCTCAAGGGGCTCCTTCACGGGGCCCCTTGAAGTTTAAGAGGGAAAAGACCCAGTGGGGCTCTAGATGCGGCGGTTGTTGGTGCCTGTTGACGGCGTCGGTGTATCAACCCACGCCGCGCGGCGACGCTGCAACGGATCAGCAGTTGAGGGGGCTTGCGATGCCGACGCGCCGTGGCTCGCCTGAAGCGTCGGCGAGATTCAAACGTTCCCTTTCTTCATCTCGTCGAGCAGATAATCGCAGGAGCGGACGGCGAGGGCCATCATGGTGAGCGTTGGGTTCTGGCAGGCCGAGGAGACAAAGCCTGAACCGTCCATGACAAACAAATTTTTGATGTCATGGGATTGCTGAAACGCATTGAGCACGGAGGTCTTCGGATTGTTCCCCATGCGCGCAATGCCGACCTCATGGATGGCCCAGCCCGGATTGGAGGGCTGTTGGTGCGGTTGGACGTAGCGGGCCCCCGCCGCCTCCAGCATCTCGGCCGCCGATTCGGCCATGTCCTTCACCAGCGCGAATTCGTTTTCACCATATTTCATGTGCATCTTGAGGACGGGAATGCCGAAGGTGTCCACCGTGTTGGGGTCAATTTCGACATAGTTGTCCCATCGCGCCAGGCACTCGCCAAAGCCGCCGAACCCCATTCCCGTCACGGGATCGAGCATCGCCTTCTTGTACGCCGCGCCAAAGCCGGGCGCATTCCAGCTAAAGTTGGCGCTGCCGCCGCCTTGGAAGCCGTAGCCTCGAATGAAGTTTTTGGATCGCGGGCCGTTGTGCGTGTTGCGAAAACGAATCACATAAATGCCGTCGGGACGATGCGGGCCGTTGATGGAGGCTTTGCCAGGAAAATCCGGAAATACACCCCAGGCGCCGCCACCCGTAATGTGATCCATAAGATAGTGACCCAGGGCGCCGCTTGAATTACCAAGGCCGTTCGGGTATTGCCGGTTGGCTGAGTTCAGCAAAACGCGCACGGACTCGAGCGACTGCGCGCAGAGCACCACCACACGGGCATGGACCTCGCGAGGCTGGCGCGTGATGCGGTCTATATAAAGGACGCCGCGGGCGCGGTTGCGTTCCGAATCCATCAGCACCTGATACACCATCGCGTTCGGAATGTGGTCGCAGCGGCCGGTCTTGAGCGCGTCGGCGACCGTGGTGAAATATGAGTTGAAGTAGGAATGTGTAATGCATCCCCGTTCGCAGGGGCCGCAATAGTGGCATGGCGGGCGGCCGTTGGTGGGTCGGGTGATGTTGGCGGAGCGGCCTAATGTCAGGGTGCGCCCGAATTTCTCCTTCACCGTGGCGCGAACGCGCTCTTCAATGCACGTGAACGCCATGGGCGGCTGGAACTTGCCGTCGGGCAATTCGTAAACACCCTCCGGCAGTCCGGTAATGCCGACGTATTCCTCCACAAGGTCGTAATATGGCGCGACATCTTTGTAACTGATGGGCCAATCCTCACCGTACCCGTCAAACGACGCGGCCTTAAAATCAAGATCGCTGTACCGGTAACTCTGACGGCCCCAAACGTTGGTTCGGCCGCCGGTGATGCGCATCCGGCCCTGCCAACTGAACGGCATGTGGGGCGCCGTGGTGTAAGGCTCGTCGAGGTCATTGCAAAACCAGTCGTAGTTATACTCCATGCAGGCGTAGCATTTTTTTTGGATGGGACGTGTTTTGCGGATAATCTCCGGCGCCATATCCCGATACTTCAGTTGGAAAGCCGGCATGTGTTCGGTGAAATTTTGATCTGACTGCTGTTTGCCTGCATCCACGAGGGCGATTTTCAGTCCAGCCTCAGCCAGACGTTTGGCCGCCCATCCTCCCGTGGCGCCCGAACCGACAACAATTGCGTCATATGATTTGCCTTTCCCCATAGAATCATGCCCTCCAGGATTTTTTGAAGCCGCCACCAAAGCGTTTGATGCTAACAGTCGGTTGGCTGCCCGTCAATCAGTGAAAATCTCCCGGTTCGATGAATCTTCCCGCGGGACGGACGCTGGGGCGAGATACAAATGTCCATGAGCGTTGGGAGACTCCCGGCCGTCAGGGCACATTGATTTTTCCGGCAGTGAGACTAAACTAACGGAGGGAGATGTCTGCGTTTCAATTAACCTCGGACGAATTATTCTATTTTCCGGAACCGGCCGACCCTGCCTCCACCGAGTGGCCGGGCACCCCGCTTGGCCTCTCCAATACCATCACTCGAACCAAAGGCCGGACGGCGCGGCATAACAAATGCGTGGATTCGACGCCCGGTCTGCTCGAAAAGCTCCTAGCCACGGTGTACCGGCATTTGGAGCGGCGAGTCGGCCAAGAACCCATCCACACCCATGATGTCGTCATCCACGGGGTGCGCGTTAGAGCCACGACCAACAGCCCCCATCTTTACGACTTTTGGCTCGACAACTGGCACAGCGTCCAAGAGTGGAAGGAGTACGGGGGACGCGTTTCCGAAGACCCCCAGGTTAAGGTCTATGCGCTCGTGGGGGTGCCGAATGAACCTGAAGCCGCCTATTACAGCCGCCAAGCCAACACGGTGATTTTCTTCAATACCTCATACTACGGTCAGCTCAAAAGTTGGGTCCTCGGGGCTGTCGGGCGATGGCTCGCGTCGGAGTACGGCATCCACTCAATTCACGGTGCCTGCGTTGAGATGGATGGCCGAGGCGTGCTTTACATCGCGCCGACCGGGACAGGCAAATCCACCAGCTCTTACGGCTTGATGGATTATCCCAATACGCGATTTCATTCGGATGATTGGGTTTACCTTCGCTACGCTTACAGGACTCGCTCTGGAGAGCCTGTGGTCGTGTTGGAAGCGGAGGATTCGGCTGGTGGGCGAGCGCGAGGATATCAAGTTCATCGCTGGATCGAGCGACACGCCGAGGCTCCCCGGGCCCGCTTGCGGGTGATAAGCCTTGACCAAGATGAGTTTTCGTTGTCGCTAGGCGAGTTGGACCTCAGCCATCCTCCCGAGGCTTATGCGTACACGTCGGAAAAGTTCTTCTATCTGCGGACGAACTTGGTGGAGAACTTTCCACCGGCCACTTGCGAACTGGCCTCTGCCAAACACGAGAACGTCCCCGACGTGACCGACGAGTTCATCTCTCGTCACGCGCATGTTCTGAATGCCATGGGCGCCGCACTGGCTCATCCCGATTGCTCGGCCTTTCAGGGAGAATCTGATTCCGAGATTCGGCGCCGCGCGGCACGTCTCATCGCTTTTGACAACGCGCGCGCAATGCTCGATATGTCCAAGGTGCTGCCTCTCGCGCGCCGGTTCGGTAATCCGCTTGAACCCTTGCGGCTAGTCGCGGTTATCCTCCTCAAACGTAACCCTGCCGACCCGAGCGTCCTCAATCATGTTTTGCTCGAGCCGTTTATGGAGCGGTTGCTGATCGGTGAAACGCCCGAGGGAAAGCGCGAGACGGCGTACAATGCCTATCGTGTGGTGGACGATCGCGCCGAGCGCCAGTACGTTGGAATGCTAGAAAGGCTCGCCGGGACGGGGCGGCCGCTCTATGCGCTTTTTGATGAAGCCGGCGACGCGCCGGAATCCTTGCGAGAGGAATTTGAGCTTTTTCGCGTGCTGTATAACGCGGCGCGAACCTACGATCTGAACACCATTCTGGAAAGCGACTCGAGCGTGCCTGACAAGCAGGAAGCCGTGCGCCGGACGCTCGCCATCATCGCGCGGGTCATTAAGGAAGAGCCCCCGGACATTCAACTGACGCTCGAGAGTTACCGCGACTACATCCGTTAGTTGGCCTTGCACCGCGCCGTCGGCTCGGCGCGCGCCCGGACCATCGGGCGAGGGATTGTCGGCTGAGCGGCTCGCTTATTTCAGCTTGCGCACAGTCTCCAAAACCTCTCCGACCTCCGGCGTTTGCCGCAGTTCATAGACCTTGGCCCACGCAATCTTTCCGTCTTTGCCCACAATAAAAATCGCACGATCGTTAACAAAAGGAATATCGTGCTTGGCGGGCGGGAAGATTCCGTAAGCTTTGGCCGTCTCCGCGTAAGGCCAACGGTCGGTGGCAAGAGGAAACTTGATTCCACCGAGCGACTTCTGAAAGGCGATGTGAGAGA
>JAKASC010000100.1 GCA_021828245.1 Acidobacteriota bacterium | reverse complement strand
ACTTCAAGATTTCGGTGACGCTTCCGGCGCCGACCGTGTGGCCGCCTTCGCGAATGGCGAACCGCAGCCCTTTCTCCATCGCAATCGGCGTAATCAGCTCGATCTCCAAGTTCACATTATCCCCCGGCATCACCATCTCCGTCCCGCTCGGCAGCGTCGCTACCCCCGTCACGTCCGTCGTCCGAAAATAAAACTGCGGCCGATACCCCGTGAAAAACGGCGTGTGCCGCCCCCCCTCTTCCTTCGTCAAAATGTACGTCTCCGCCTTGAACTTCGTGTGCGGCGTAATCGAACCCGGCTTCGCCAGCACCATCCCCCGCTCCACCTCATCCTTCTCCGTCCCCCGCAACAATACCCCGATGTTGTCCCCCGCCTGCCCTTCGTCCAACAGCTTGCGGAACATCTCTACCCCGGTCACCACCCGCTTGAAACTCTCCGGCCGCAGCCCTACAATCTCCACTTCCTCCCCTACCTTCACCCGACCTCGCTCCACCCGCCCCGTCACCACCGTCCCCCGCCCGCTGATACTGAAAATGTCCTCCACCGGCATCAAAAACGGCTTCTCAATCTCCCGCTGCGGCAACGGAATGTAGGTGTCCACCGCCTCCATCAACTCCAGAATGGACTTCTCCCACTTCGCATCCCCCTCCAATGCCTTCAGCGCCGAACCCCGAATCACCGGTATCTTGTCCCCAGGAAATTGATACTTGCTCAGCAGCTCCCGTACCTCCACCTCCACCAACTCCAATAGCTCCGGATCCTCCACCGCGTCGCACTTGTTCAAAAACACCACAATGTACGGCACATTCACCTGCCGCGCCAATAGCACGTGCTCCCGCGTCTGTGGCATCGGCCCGTCGGTCGCCGCCACCACCAAAATCGCCCCGTCCATCTGCGCCGCCCCCGTAATCATGTTCTTGATGTAGTCGGCGTGCCCCGGACAGTCCACGTGCGCGTAGTGCCGGTTCTTCGTCTCGTATTCCACGTGCGCGATCGCTATCGTGATCCCCCGCGCCTTCTCCTCCGGCGCGTTGTCTATCGAATCAAACGGCCGAAACTGTATCTTCGGGTTCGTCTTCGACAGCACCTTCGTGATCGCCGCCGTCAGCGTCGTCTTCCCGTGATCAATGTGCCCAATCGTCCCGATGTTCATGTGCGGCTTCGACCGATCAAATTTTTCCTTCGCCATATGCGCTCCGTTCGCCTCATCCAGATGAGATTTCTGCTGTAGCTCAAACTCCTAAGAAAGGGCGAGAGTCAACGACTATCAGATGAAACGGTAATTCGAGCCTCATGCCCTGTTGCTCTCGCAGGATAGATGGCAAGGCCGAGATCTCGATCCGATTGCGCTCCCCTCACGAGTGGACTTGCCAAGTTGAGCGCTGCCTGTGGCGACATGCGTCAGTTCGCGCTTTTCGGCCCGCGCCAGTCCCTCGTGGCGTAAACGCTCCCACAATATTTGCGCCGTTCCGCCATATTTGCCCACCTCGGGTCGGAACTATTGCAAATCTCTGGAGCCGATGAGCGGGATTGAACCGCTGACCTCGTCCTTACCAAGGACGCGCTCTACCAACTGAGCTACATCGGCGCCTCGAAGTCATTCGTAAGTGGCTAGTGGCAAGTGGAAAGTAACTTCACCCCGTCTCCCCGCTTTGCGCCTGTCACTGGCCACTTACCGCTAACCATTGTATTTTTGGAGCGGGAGACGGGGATCGAACCCGCGACCAACAGCTTGGAAGGCTGTGACTCTACCACTGAGTTACTCCCGCCCCGCAAGAACAGTGGCCAGTGGCAACTCAAAGGCCACGCCCCGTGCGTGGAGCAAAGTTGCCGCTCATGACCGAAACCCATCCCGCGTATTATATTTTTGCCACTCGCCACCAACCACTTTCCACTGGTCTCCTGGTGGACAGGGGAGGATTCGAACCCCCGTAGCTCGCAAGGAGCGGCAGGTTTACAGCCTGCTGCCATTGACCGCTCGGCCACCTGTCCCAATCTCCTTCCCGTACGTTCCTCCGAGGTTTTCGCCTTGCCTCATCCCAAACCATCGAGCCTGGGCAAAGGCTGATAAGTTCGAACGCCTTGTGAAACTCGGGTTCCCTTCCCGCTCCGATCTGCTTCAATAAAATTGAATTCGTCCGCTAAGCTGAGTTGAGCGCCGTGCCGACGACCCTTTGCGTTTCGGCCGCCCGCTTCCCGCAAGTTAGGGCCCTCCTTGCAGCTCAAGCTGGAGCTGGCGAAGGGATTCGAACCCCCGACCCTCTGATTACAAATCAGATGCTCTACCAGCTGAGCTACGCCAGCCACCAGAAACTTCCCATTCTAACAGTACGCGCCCAGCATTGCAAGGTCACCCCGAGACTGTGATGCCAAGCATTTGTCAGTTGGCAGGAACGATAGCCTAGGACTTCGGACCAATGGGCTCCGCAGCGCGCGATCCGCAGGCGGAGCCTCAACAGCCGGTGAGCCTCCGCCGCGTCCAGCGAAGGCCGCGCCTCGGGACTGACCTTGGGCCGCCGCCGATCCATGCCCGTGATGGCCTCAGCAGCAAGTTCGTGCCCTACCTTCGCCACTGAGTCCGCTCGCTACGATCATCGAGCCCCCCAAAAACGCGGCTGTTGAAGCTTGCCCGAGATGAGGGCGGCTGTAGCCTGCACCGCCTGGGCCAATGCCGCTATGCGACTTTGGGTGATGCGGCTAACCGGGCCTGCGACGCTCACGGCTGCGATCGAATATTCCTGAGAATCGAGAACGGGGGCGGCGATGCACCGCGCCCCCTTGATGGTCTCCTCGTCATCGAGCGCAAAGCCGCGTTCCCGTGTCTTCGTCAACTCATGGCGAAAGGCCTCGAGTGAAGTCATCGTCTTGGACGTGTGGCGCGTGAGCTTGAGCCCATTGAGCAACCGCTCGCGCTCGTCGGTAGGCAAAAATGCCACTATCGCCTTTCCCAAAGCCGTGCAATACAGCGGGCGGTGCATCCCGGGCCTCGAAATCTGGGGGAAACTGTGGGGGCTTTCTATCACTTCCAGGTATCGAAGCGCATCCCCATCCAAAATGGCCAGGTTCACCGTCTCGCCCGTTTCCCGTCCAAGATCCAACAACAATGGCCGGGCCAGCACGCGCAACCCTTCCACCCAATTCCCGCGACGGGCCAACTCAAGAATTTTAGTTCCCATGACGTAGTTTCGCGCTCCGTCGCGGGCCAGGTAGCCTTCATGCTCCAAATGGGCCATCAGACGATAAGCCGTACTTTTGTTCAAGCCGGTGTGCTCGCTAATATCCTTAAGACACATGCCTTTCGGTAGGCTGGTGACGAATTCCAGCAGGCGTATCGTCTTGGTGAGCGTTCCTACAGGCCGAGCCTTTCTTGCCTTTGCGTGAGTATCCAATGATTCCCCTCCGAGAATTGCCGCGCTTCGGGCCTTGGCACCCCGAAGCCGCCATGTGTCCGAATTTCTAATCTCACGATCCGTGGAGCACGCACCAGGCCTCGCGAGCATTCCTCCGCCTAACAGTCGTCTTCCAACTCCCCAGTCCCTGTGGGACAGCCCGGGAATCCATCTGATGCGCAGGCTCGCGGGCAGTTCATTGCGACCATTCTGTCGGCGTGCGGTCCCAACGATGGCGGCGGAGTTCTTCAAGAAGCGCACGGGGAAGCGGGCCTGCGTCGCTGGCCGCGATATTCATTTCGACATGGCGAGGTTTGCGCATCCCCGGGATGACCGTGCTGACGGCAGGATGGCTCAAGATAAACCGCAAAGCCGTTTCCGGCAAGGTCATGGTCGGCGGAATCGCGGCCTTGAGTCGCTCCACATGCTCGACTGTCGCTTTCAGATTCTCTGGCACAAAATAGGTATTGCGCCAATCGCCCTCCGGCCATCGGGATTCCAAGGTCAAATTCCCAATGAGGCTGCCTTCGTCAAAAGGAACGCGCGCGATGACGGCCACATCGTGCTCGCGACATGCCGGAAACAGCTCGTCCTCTGCCGACTGGTCGAAGATGTTGTAGATCACCTGCACCGCGTCCACCCAGCCTGAGCGGACGGCTTTCACTCCGTTCCAAGATTCCCAGCGATTGACGCTGATGCCGATGGCTTGAAACCAACCTCGCCGTCGAAGACGGTCAAGCGTGCGGTACCAGCGGTCGTCGTCCAGCCAGCGATCCTCCCAAACGTGAAGCTGCATCAAGTCAAAGCGTTCTAAACCGGCATTTTTTAGACTACTCTCCACATACTTCTCAATATGTTCGGGAGGGAAGCAATCGTCCAGCGCAAACTCGCGGCGGCTCGGCCAACGCAGATTCTTAGGAGGGACCTTGGTGGCCGTATAAATTCGTCGCGACGGATTCGCCCGCACCAGGTCCCCCAGCATTCTTTCACTTTGCCCGTCACCGTAGGCCCAAGCGGTGTCGAAAAAATTGCAGCCTAAGTCCACCGCACGCTGCAAAGCCCGCGCCGACTCAGCATCGTCCGAATCCTTCCAGCCCGCCATCCCCCACATCCCATAACCTACCTCGCTCACCTGCCAGCCGATTCGACCAAACCTGCGATATTTCATCCCAGTTTTCCTCCCTTGAAAGGCATCGTCGCCGAGCCGCTCCCCATAGGACCATAACCTTCCTCCGCTTTGACTGGAACAAAGGTAAGGATTCTCGCCAATTTCACAAGAAGGTTCAGCCTGCGAAAAAGCATCCTAATCTGCCCGGCCTGCGAATGCAACCGGCTCCGCCATAAATTCTCAAATCTTTCAATTTGTGTCGAATTCCCCGACAATAGTGCGTTCGTCCGCAGGCGAAAGCTCAGCGGGATAAAGCCAGTTATGCGCCTCCGATCCGCCGTCGTTGTGCTGGTAGGAATCTTCGCCGCTCTCCTAGCGTTGCACGCTTCGGTTTTGCGGCTCCCCTATTTTTGGGATGAGGCGGGATATTACATACCAGCGGCGTACGACTTTTACCGTCGCGGGCGGCTGATTCCCGTGAGCACGCTTCCGACAGGCCACACTCCCCTGCTCATGGTGTATCTGGCGCTTCTTTGGAAGCTGTTCGGGTTTTCAACTCTCGTCACTCGCAGCGGGATGATTCTGGTAGCCGCAGCAACGGTTTTCGCCACCTTGGCTTTAGGGCAACGTGTGACCCGTCGCGAAGCCGCCATGGAAGCCGCATTGTTACTCGCACTTTCGCCGCTGTTTTTCGCGCAGAGTTCCTTGGCCCAACTGGACCTTCCCGCAGCCCTGTTCACCACCCTTGCCATCTACGAGCTACTGGTAGGAGGTTGGGGCGGCTTCGCGGTGGCAGCTTCGTTGGCCGTGATGACGAAGGAAACCGCCGTCATTTTCCTGCTCCCGGCTGCGCTCTACGCCTGGAGGCGGCATGAGTTTGCGCGCCGTCGGGTCTGGATGAGCCTGTTGACGCCGCTGGCGCCCCTCCTTCTCTGGACCGCGTATTACCACCATTACACCGGCTTTTGGACAGGCAATGCATCGTACCTTCAATACAATCTCTATTCCACACTCACCCCCGCGCATATCTTCACCGGCTTTCTTCGCCGCCTCTATGAGATTCTCATTGCGGGCTTCAATTGGGTTCTCTGGCTGGGCGCTTTCGCCGGAATAAAGTGGGGTCGTTCGCCTCGCGACAAAATCGAAAGTGATCCTTTGCGTGGGCGCCAGGAAGGCGATTTTTTCTTCCTGACCTTCTCCTTCGCCGCGACCTCGGTCGTTTTTCACAGTGTCATCGGCGGAGCAGTTCTCTCTCGCTATCTACTTCCAGTCTTTCCGGCATTGTATCTTGCTCTAGTCATTTGGATTAACCGTCTGCCGCGAGCCGCGGCCCGCAGCGTCGTGGTCGGTGTCGCGGTCCTTTTCGTCGCCGCCTGGTTTATCAACCCGCCTTATCCTTTCCCTTATGAGGATAATCTGGCCTACTCGGAATTCATCCGGCTACACCAACAAGCCGCCCGCTTCTTGGCTCGTCAAACGGGTCGGCCGCGCATCCTGACGGCATGGCCCGCCACCGATGAGTTGTCCCATCCTATACTCGGCTACATAAATCAGCCGCTCCGCGTCGTTCGCATCCGGGGCTTCTCACCGGCCGACTTCCAATCCGTTTCGCCCGACTCCTTCGACCTGCTGTACCTTTATTCTCGCCAGTGGAATCCTCCCAGAAATTGGCTATCCCATGCGCCCTTCTTCCGTCGCAAAATCCAGAAACTTTTCAACTATGTGCCCACGGTTTCTGGGAAAAACCTTGCCGCACGCTACCATTTGCACCGCATTGCTATCTTCCGCGATCGAGGACAATGGGTAAAAATCTATGCGAAATAGACAGCCCTCAAAACCTATCAGGGATGCTGCACGAAAGCCGCAATGACTCCCACACCGTCACCTTTTGTTTTCAAGACCCAACGGACGCCGAGAGGCAGTGTGGTAGCAAGGCCATAGCCGTTTTGAGGAAATAGAAGAGGTGTTCGCGCGCCCTGTCGCGGCGATTCTCAGAAGATTTGCGATGACGACGCGGCCGGAATCTGCGGCGCGTCCCGACTTGACATGTCGCCTTGGGGAAGCTATGTTTAACTATCCGGTTAGTTAAAAAAGTTGGTGGCGATTCAAAAATGCTTTCGATGCAGCCTCTTAGGGCGCACCCAAGGTAACGCTTTCGAGCGTGGTCGCCGGATGCGCGGCATGGATGGAACGATGTTAAACTATTGTGATCCTAGAGGATCACGCAAACTCCGGTGGGAGGCCACGATCTGCGACCAACACGCTCTACGAGCGGCATCGAAGGGGCGACGTCGCTTTATTGAAACCGGCTCCCCCGCAACTTCGTAATTATCAGAGAACCCGAACAAGGTTACCTCAAGGATGGAGGAAGGAAAATCTAACGATGAAACTTAAGATTGTATGGCCCGTCATGGGGATTGGCGCGCTCAGCCTGTTACTGAGCGCCCCACAAGCGCGAGCCCAAGCGGGTTCGACCGCCTTCAACCCTGCCACCGCGGCGAACTTTGCCCATACGGACTGGTTCCCGCACATCTTTAGCCCCTACACGGCGCCTTTCATCCCCGAACCCAAAATGAGCAACTCGGAGCTTCTCCATTCCCTCATCGTCAACGGCCGACTCAAGCTCTCCCTCAGCGATGCGATTGCGCTGGCCCTGCAAAACAATCTGCAGATTGACGTGGCGCGCTATTCCTTGGCCTACGCTCAGACGGACATTCTCCGCACCCAGGCGGGCGGAACGACGCGCGGCATCAACCCTGCCCTCTTTGGAAGCGTCACCGCTTTCGGCGTGTCGAGCACCGCCACAGCCGCCGCCGGAACGGGCAATGCAGGCGGCATCGCGGGCGGCGGCGGGGCAACCAACGTCGGTTCAATCCCCTGCTGCGATCCCTTTGCCGGCGTCAGCTTCGGATGGGACCATAACAGTTCGCCTCTAAATACAATCGCGGTTACGGGCGTTCCGGTGGTATCCACCCAGACTTCGAGCCTCACCACCTTCTTCGGAAAAGGTTTTTTGACCGGCACAAGCATTGTGGCAGCGGTCAGCGGCTTTCGGCAGTCCACTACCTCGCTCGGGACCCTGTTCAATCCCGAGGTCCCTGCACGGTTTGAAATCGGCTTCAATCAGCCTCTGTTGAGCGGCTTTGGCTACCGCGCCACCGCCAAATTCATTCGCATCGCTCAAAACGACGTGCATGAAGCCAACAGCACTTTTCGACAGACGGTGATGAGCGTTGTGGCTCAGGTTGCCGACGATTATTACCAGCTCCTCTACTATCGGCAGAACGTGCGGGTGGCGCAGCAGGCCCTCGCTTATGATGAAAATCTTCTTGCCGATGATCAGAAGCAGGTGCAGATTGGCACGATGGCGCCTCTGGAGGTCGTTCAAGCCGAATCCCAGGTTGCGACCGACCAGCAAAACCTGATCGTCGCTGAAACCAACTACCTTCAGCAACAGGAAGTGCTGAAGACGGAGCTCTCGAAGCGTGTGGACCCTGACCTCGCCGCCGCTCACATTCAGGCCACGACACCCTTTCCTAGCCCTCAAATCGTTCACATTCCGCCCTTGCAGGTCGGCCTGGAGGAGGCCCAAAAGTACCGGCCCGAAATCGAGCAAGCCGAAATCAACATTCGCAACCAGGACATCACCATTCAACAAACGCGCAATGCCCTACTGCCCGCATTCAATGTCTTCGGAACCTACGCTCCCACCGCGCTTTCCGGTAATCGCCTGCTGCGAAGCTCG
>JAKASC010000099.1 GCA_021828245.1 Acidobacteriota bacterium | reverse complement strand
CGCGCCCGCACGCGGGCCGTTGGCAAGAAGCTGATGCAGGCGCTCCGCCGGTACGAAGCTTACGTCAAAAAATTCGGCGACGACTTTCGCGACAACCCTTCGCCCGGCAACATCAAGGGCGGACTCTATAACATTTATTTGAAATCGAGCGGAGTCAAAGCCAAGGGCGGCACGTCCATCGTCGAGGATTTGATTGAGTACGGCGAGTGGCTGGGCCACCGCAAAGGCCTTTACGTGCTTTATACGCCCGGCTACGACCAGATTTCCACAAGCGCCTTATTTCTGAGTGGAGCGCAAGTGGCGCTGTTTACCACCGGGCGCGGCACGGGCACCGGCTGCGCGCTTGGGCCGGTGGTGAAAATCGGCTCCAACTCGCAACTCGCTCGAAGCTACGCCGACCTCGATATCAACGCCGGAACAATCCTCGACCGCGCGGAAACCACCGAAGAGGTAGGGCGAAAAATCTTTCAGGAAACCCTCGACGTGGCGAGCGGCCGCAAATTCACGCGGGCCGAGCAGAGCGGTGTCCATTACGAATTCAAAATCTGGGAATCCCTCTGGCCTTCCCTGTAAGCCGGGCCGAGCGCTCCAAGGGACGGGGGGAGCGCGCAGGAAACCGCGCGCCGTGGTATGATGGCTCCATGATAAACGTCCTGCTTTTGGCGGCGGTTTTTGTGGTGGTTTTTCTGTTGCTGCCGCGCTTGCCGGGGATGAGTCGGTTTACGTGAGCGCCGCGCACCCATGCCCCGTCGGGGCAAGCACAGCACCACGAAGGCTGCGAAGCCAAACCCGAGTCGGCCCAACCGGAACCCAAGCATTAACTATGGCGTTCCCAGCCAAGCCCGTGGTGGAGCGCGAGCGGGCAAATACACCCTGGCAGGTAAGGGTCGAGTCCCCCATGCGATCGTGGGTTGATGCGCGAAGAGCGCGACACGGTTTGCAAACGCCTCTGAAGGACTTCCCTTCGTCGGGCTAGTGAGGGAGTTTTTTCTCGCCAGTGATTCGGAACTTGGCCTCGACGCCTGGGGCGCCCGGAGCGGGCTGGCGACCTCCCACAAAGACGGTGTAGGTTCCGGCGCGATCCAACGGCTGCCCTTTTTCGTTGACCACGCTCAGGTCGCGCGGCGTCAACGTGAAGCGGACCCGGCGCGTCTCGCCCGGCGCCAAATGGATTCGCTCAAAACCTTTGAGGGCTCGAATCGGGTTGCCGGGAGCCGGCGGATATTCAATGTACAACTCTGCCACTTCATCACCCGGAATTTTTGAGGTGTTCTGCACCTCTGCTGTCACGGTCAGCGGTTGGCCGGCCGGGACGACGTTCGAGGAGAGCGTCAAATGGCGGTAGGCGAAGGTTGAGTAGCTAAGGCCATAGCCGAAACCGAACAGCGGCCGACCGTGGAAATAGCGGTAGGTGCGGTTTTGCATGGAATAGTCCGTGAACGGCGGAAGCTGACTCAGCGAAGCGTAGAAAGTGACAGGCAGCCGCCCCGCAGGATTGTTTTGCCCTGCCAAGGTTTCCGCGATAGCTTCACCGCCCGCCTCGCCGGGATACCACGCTTCAAGAATCGCGTTGGCATGGCGCTCGGCCCAATTCACGGCAACGCCACTGCCGCTCATCAGCACCACGACCAAAGGCTTGCCGGTTGAGGCAAGAGCCCGCAGCAGTTGCCGCTGAACCTGCGGTAGGCGGATGGATGTTCGGTCGCCTCCGTCAAAGCCGTGGATTTTAAGCGGCATTTCCTCGCCTTCGAGGTCCGGCGACAACCCCACGAAAGCTATGACCGCGTCGGCGCGCCGGGCGGTTGCGACGGCCTGCTGGCGCAGCACCGACAAAGGCGGTTTCCACTCGAAGGTGATTCCGGCGCCAAACAGCGGCGCACGGTGCGTGTAGTCCAGGCGAAAGGTGTGAGGCCGCACGGTGTTGAAATGAACCTGAAACGACGGCGGCGCGGGCCGGCGGCTGAAGTTGGAGCCCTGCGCGACTAACTTGCCATCCAGATAAACCGCAAAGCTCTCGTGGTCGCCGCACGGATAACAATGGGGCTGAGCAACGGAGAAGGTGTAATCGCCGGGGCCGGGCGGCGTCAAGGTGCCCGTCCATCGGACCGAGAAAGTTTTCATAGGAATATTCGGCGCCGGTCGAGCGGCGTTCCAATCGAATTGGATCTCGGGGTCCGTGCGGACGAGGACCGGCAAACCGGAAAAATGGGCATTGGCAAAATATTCGGCGTGGAGTCCCACGACCCGGGAGCCTTTGCGCGGATGGAAAACGGTGCGAGGAACGGGCACGGGCAGCTCGGAGACGAGCGGCGAGCCTTGCGCGTAGAGAATGCGCGCCTTGCCCGAAAATTGCCGAATCATGCCGTCGAGCGGCAGGACGGGGTCCGAGGCGACGCCGTGATAATTCCCTTCAAGGGCGCGCAAGAGCGTGGCTTCGGGACCAATCACGGCCAGGGTGTGCAGGTTCGGCTTCAGAGGGAGAATGCCGTCGTTTTTAAGCAGGACCATGGATTCGCGCGCCGCTCGGAGCGCCAGCGCCCGATGCGCCGGCGAGTTAACCTCCGACATGGGGATTTTGCTAAAAGGAACCATGCTCGGCGGATCGAACATCCCTAGCTTCATGCGGGCCGTAAAGAGCCTGCGAACGGCTCGATCAATCACGCTTTCCTTGACCAGCCCGTCATGGACGGCTTTGACGAGGGTCACGTATTCATTGCCACAGGTGGTGTCGGTTCCGGCCTTCACAGCGTCGGCCGAGGCCTGTTCGAGATTCGGGGCATAATGATGGCCAAAGGCAATATCCGCCACGGCGCCGCAGTCCGAGGTCACATAACCATGAAAATGCCACGCCTGGCGCAGCATGGTCTTTAACAAAAACGGATTGGCGCAAGAGGGGACGCCGTTGATGGCATTGTAGGAGCACATGACAGAGTCGGCATGTCCGTGAACCACGGCGGCGCGAAAGGCCGGGAGGTATGTGTCCTCAAAGGCGTGCGGCGAAACGGTGGCGCTGAAGCGGTGCCGCAACGGTTCCGGCCCACTGTAGGCGTCAAAGTGTTTTGGGGTGGCAATCACCTCGAAATATTTGGGGTTGTTGCCTTGCATACCGCGCACATAGGCCGTGGCCAGGGTTCCCGTCAGGAAGGGGTCTTCGCCGTAAGTTTCTTGGCCGCGACCCCAACGCGGGTCTCGCACAATGTTGATATTGGGGGCCCAAAAGTCGAGACCAAAGTACATGCTGTGCAAACCCTCGCGCATGGCTTGGTTGTACTTGGCGCGGGCTTCGGTGGCGATGACGCGCCCTTCGCGGTAGATGAGCGGCGCGTCCCAAGTGGCCGCCATGCCGATGGCTTGCGGAAACATGGCGGCGATGCCGGCTCGCGCCACGCCGTGCAGCGCCTCGCTCCACCAGTCATACGCCGGAATCTTTAGCCGCGGGATGGCCGGCGCCGTGTGCTGCATTTGCAGCACTTTCTCTCGCAGCGTCATGCGGGAGACCAAATCGTCCACGCGTTGCCGGATGGGAAGAGAAGGATTGAGATAAGGAGGGACCGCTGGCTTCGGTTGCGCTTGCGCGCTCGCCACCCGGGACCATCCGGCGACGAGGCAAGCGACCACCAGTCCGTGGAGAATCCCTTTCTTCATCTGCGGCGTTATAAAAATTTTCAAGGCATCCCTCCAGCGGCGTCTTATTCTTGTGCCACGCTTTCACTGGCGCCGAAGCTCCTAATTAGGCGAAAAACCATGGCGCTTGTCAACCCGCTTATGAGCGTGGAATCGAGCGCAGCCTCAGACTCGGATTTTGCTGAAGCCCCGCCGGCGGGCTTATGCGTGGTAGCGCTACCGGGAATCGAACCCGGGTTTTCAGATTGAGAATCTGACGTCCTAACCCCTAGACGATAGCGCCGGGGCAATGCGGCATGAAACGACTATTAGCATCCGTAGCGCGGGTTGTCAACCCGATGAATTCGGCGCACGGGGTGTGGAGTCTAGTGGGCTTGGAAGAAATATGCTATAAATTGTGACAGGCGCTGGCAATGGGACACGGCGGGGAGGCTTGGGAAGATTTGAAGGGAGCACGGGAAGCGAGCGGCGGCCACAAAGGCGGGTTTTGGGAGAGCCGGTATTGGCTGCGGGACGTTGTTCTTTCAACGCTGTTAGCCTTTATCCTCATTTTTTTCTTTTACCAGCCGGTCGAGGTCCGGGGCAGCAGCATGTTGCCGGGCATCGAGAGTCACGAGCGGATTTTCGTCAACAAGTTTATTTATCGCTTTGAGCCGATTCACCGTGGCGATATTATTGTGTTTCGTTACCCGCGCGACCCGGCGAAGATCTTCATTAAACGAGTCATCGGTCTGCCGGGCGATTGGGTGAGCATCCGGGGAGGGCACGTCTATATCAACGGGCGAAGGCTGCATGAGCCTTACGTGCCTCGTTCCTACGCGGATCCGAGTAACTATCCGGCGGTCCACGTTCCCCCGCATCATTATTACGTGTTAGGGGACCACCGCGATGACTCTAGCGACAGCCGCGTGTGGGGAACCGTCCCCCGAAGATTGATTATCGGAAAAGCAGCGTTTGCGTATTGGCCGCTGAGTGAGGCTGGAGCCGTCCGGTAAATCCGCCTGTCGGTTGAAGGCAGATGAGCCGGCGCGATGACGCCCGGCGTACATGCCTGGCCGAGCCGGTGCCCAACGAGGCAAACCATGCGTGACCGAAGCCTACCACCGGAGAATCTGTGCAGGCAATTCTCGCCCTAGAAGATGGCAGGGTCTTCCGCGGACGCGGCTACGGAGCCGCGGGCGAACGCTCGGGCGAAGTCGTTTTCAATACCTCCCTTTCCGGCTATCAGGAAATCCTGACCGACCCTTCCTATGCCGGGCAGATTGTCGTCCTGACTTATCCTCACATCGGAAATTACGGCACGAATCCTCTCGATTCGGAGTCCGTGCGCCCCTTCGCGGAGGGGCTGGTGGTGCGCGAGATTTCGGAGTTGGCCAGCAATTGGCGCTCGGTCGAGGACATCTCGGAATATCTGGCGCATTACGGGCTTCCCGCTATTTCCGACATTGACACGCGGGCCTTGGTTCGGCATCTGCGGAGCTATGGCGCGATGCGGGCGGTTCTCTCGACTGTGGACACGGATGCGGAAAGCCTGGTGCGAAAAGCGAAGGCATCGCCCAAGATGGTGGGGCTCGACCTCGCCAGCCGCGTCAGCGTTGCCGCGCCGTACGAATGGGTTGAACGCTCTGGCCCGCTCTCGAGCCCGCCGACCGGCCCGGTACCGCCGGCGCAATACCACGTCGTTGCCTACGACTACGGCATCAAGCACAACATCCTCCGGCGCTTGGCGGACCACGGTTGCCGAGTGACCGTGGTGCCGGCAAAAACTTCCGCTGAAGACGTGCTGGCTCTGAAGCCGGACGGCGTTTTCCTATCCAATGGCCCGGGCGACCCGGAACCCCTTCGCTATGCAGTGCGAGACGTGCGCGCCCTGATGGGCCGCGTGCCCATCTTTGGAATCTGCTTGGGCCACCAAATCATTGGCTTGGCGCTCGGCGGCAAAACCTACAAATTGAAATTCGGGCATCACGGCGGCAATCATCCGGTGCTCAACCTGGAGACGCAGAAGGTTGAAATCACGGCGCAAAACCACGGGTTCGCGGTGGATCCCGATTCGCTGCCCTCGAGCGACGTGGTTCTGACGCATCGGAACTTGAACGACGACACGCTTGAAGGCATGCGGCATCGCTCGCTGCCGCTCTTTAGCGTGCAGTACCACCCCGAGGCGTCGCCCGGCCCACACGATTCGGCGTATTTGTTTGAGCGGTTTGTACGTACGATGGAAGAGTTCAAAAGGTAAGAGGGCCCGTCGGCGCCTGGTCTAGGAGCACCAAGGCGATGCATGTGACCTGGACATTCACGGGCGACGGAATCCTCGCGTTTCTCGGCGGAGCATCCGCTCTTGTCGCCGTGTGGCTCAGTAATCGCCAGTCCGTGCGCAATCTACAGAGGCAGATGGATACCGAAAAGCACGCCCGCGATGAAGAGCTGGAGGCTCGGAAGCGCTCCGTTGCCACGGCGATCCTGTTCGAGATCGACAATTTCTATTCGCACCACCTGAGCGACCGGGAAGACTTATACGACCGCTGGGAAAAGGCGAAAGTGCACCCCAATGCCGTTGAGAGGTTTGCGGTTCTGGCCGGCGAGTCGTTCGCCGTCTACACCGCCTCAGCTCATATGCTCGGCGACCTCGGCGGAAAGACAGCCAGGGCTGTCGTCAAATGCTACGCGGCGTTAAGCACCCACATTGACCTGCTCCGAAAATACGAGGGGATGCTCACTGGGCCTCCCGAGGAACAGAACCTTATGAAGGGGGTGTTCCAAAACGCCGTGAGGAAGTCAGGAGAGAGTGCGGTGATATTGGCAATTGAGGCATGCCAGCAGCTCAGCGAAGCTGCCAACGAAAGTTTCTCCGTCCTGGCGATCGCGCAGGACGGGATAATGCCGATCAGGGATAAAGGACACACGGCCAGCCCCTCCGGGACAGAAAGTAAGGGCGCGGCCTAGCGAAATGCCGAAACGAACTGATCTACGCAAAATTCTGATTATCGGTTCGGGGCCGATTGTGATTGGCCAGGCGTGCGAGTTTGACTATTCCGGCACGCAGGCGTGCAAGGCGCTGAAGGCCGAGGGTTACGAAGTCGTTCTGGTGAATTCAAATCCGGCGACCATCATGACCGACCCGGAATTTGCGGACCGCACCTACATTGAGCCCCTGACCGCCGAATATCTGGACGCCATTCTGGCGCGGGAGAAGCCGGATGCGGTTTTGCCGACGGTAGGGGGGCAAACGGCGCTCAACCTGGCGGTCGAGCTGGCGGAAAAAGGCATTCTGGATCGGCATCACGCGGAGCTGATTGGGGCGTCGCTCAAAGCCATCAAAATCGCGGAAGACCGGCTGTGGTTCAAGGACGCGATGATTGAGATTGGTCTGGAGGTGCCGCGCAGCGTGCTGGTGAACTCGGTTGAGGCGGCGCTCAAGGCCTCCGAACAGATTGGCTTCCCGTTGATTTTGCGGCCCTCCTTCACGCTTGGCGGCACCGGCTCGGGCATAGCCTATAACCGCGAGGAATTGGCCGAGCGGGTCCGCTTTGGGCTCGATTTAAGCCCGGTGCATGAAGTTCTGGTGGAAGAATCGGTTCTTGGATGGAAGGAATTCGAACTCGAGGTGATGCGCGACCACGCCGACAACGCCGTCATCGTCTGCTCGATTGAGAACGTTGATCCGATGGGCGTTCACACCGGGGACTCGGTGACGGTAGCGCCGCAGCAGACGCTCACCGACAAGGAATATCAGCGGATGCGCGATGCGGCGTTCAAGGTGATCCGCGCCGTGGGAGTGGAAACCGGAGGCTCCAACATTCAATTTGCCGTTGAGCCTCAAAGCGGGCGCATGGTCGTGATTGAAATGAACCCGCGCGTTTCGCGCAGTTCGGCGCTGGCGTCGAAAGCCACGGGTTTCCCCATCGCCAAGATTGCGGCCCGCTTGGCGGTCGGCTATCGGCTGGATGAAATCCCGAACGACATTACCCAGAAAACGCCCTCGTGCTTTGAGCCGACGATTGATTACGTGGTCGTCAAAATTCCCAAGTGGGCCAACGAAAAGTTTCCGGAAGCTGACCCGCGTTTGGGAACGCAGATGAAATCCGTGGGCGAAGTGATGGCCATTGGCCGGACGTTTAAGGAAGCGTTCCTGAAAGGCCTGCGGTCGCTCGAATCGGGCCGCAAACCCCCTCCAGTCCCGGCCGAGCGCGATGAAATGTTGCGGCGCGTGGCCACACCCCATCCCGAGCGGCTGTGGCATCTGCTGTACGCCTTGGCAGCGGGCGAGAGCGTGGAAACACTGGCGGACATTACCAAGATTGACCCTTGGTTCCTCGACCAGCTTCACCAGATCGTGGTGATGCAAAATGAGTTGAAACGCTTTCAACCGGCATCCGTCACGCCCGCGGTGCTGAGGGAGGCCAAACGCATGGGCCTTTCAGACCGGCAGTTGGCGGAATTGTGGAAGGTGAGCGAGGCACAAGTCCGTCAAAAGCGGCTGGAGATGGATGTCCGTCCCGTGTACAAGCGCGTGGATACTTGCTCGGCGGAGTTCGAGTCTTTTACGCCGTACCTCTATTCAACCTATGAAGCGGAGGATGAAGCCGAACCCACGGAGCAGCAAAAAATTATCATCCTGGGCAGCGGCCCCAACCGTATTGGACAGGGCATCGAGTTTGATTATAT
>JAKASC010000098.1 GCA_021828245.1 Acidobacteriota bacterium | reverse complement strand
AGGTGGGCAGCGGGCAATTTCCGAATTTCTTGGAAGGCGCTTTTCGATTCGGGAAAGTAGCCGTAAAGGAAAAATTGGGCGGCGGCTTCGGGATCGAGCCTGCGGCTGATGTCAGGAAATTCGAGCAGAGCCTTGATCTCAGAGCCAAAGACCAGTGTGTTTCCCTGCAACCAATAGTAAAGCGGCTTCTCCCCGGCCCGATCGCGGGCCAAAACCAGCCGGCGCGTCCCGGCGTCCCACAGGGCGATGGCGAACATCCCATTGAGCTGCGTGGCGAATTCAAGCCCCAGTTCTTCGTAAAGGTGCGCGATGACTTCCCCGTCGGAGCGGGTACGAAAGCGGTGTCCGCGTTCGGCGAGGCTCGAGGTTAGCTCACGGTAGTTATAAATTTCCCCGTTGAAGACCAGCTTGATGTTCCCCGATTCGTTGGCCAGGGGTTGGTCGCCGCTTTCGAGGTCAATGATGCTTAGCCGGCGAATACCCAATGCCAGGTAAGGGAGTTTTAAGAAGCCGGCGCTGTCGGGACCACGGTGCTCGAGCCGGCGCGACATGCGCTCGATGGCGCCCCCATCCTTGAGAGGGTCTTGCGCCAGGTTGTAAATACCGCAAATGCCGCACATAGAATGAAGCGTGCTCGTCGGATGCCGATGTCCACGCGCCCGAACGTCAACGGGCTGGCGTCCTCACCTTCCACACCGTGGTGTCCCAGCCGGTCCAGCGCGGCACGGCCTCCGCTCCGGGTAACATCGGAGCTTGCACCCCCCGAGTGATGACCAACGCCGCTTGGCCTCGCCAATCCTTGGCACGGACCAGTAAGGGATGGTTTGAAGGCCAGCCGAGCGCTTGGGAGATCCCACGTGGCAGCGATCGTCCCGCCGATTTCGTGCTCATTCTGCGCCATCGGCTGACTTGATAATTGCTGGTCAGCTCATCGGCATCCGCGGTGATCAGCCCGACCGGCCGGCGCAAATAAAATGGAAGGCCCGTTCGAAAATAGTAATAACCGTAAATCGGCCAGTCTTTTTCCGCGCTCTTTTGAATGGTTGCGGCGAGGGCTCGGCTGGAATTCACCGCGGCGTAAAGCTCGAGCGGCCGGTACCAGCGAAGGATGAGCAAAGGACCGGTCAGGGCCACAATCGCCAGTGCGGATGGTCCCGCCCATCGTCGGCTTGCTCGACGCATGAGATTCCGGCCCAACATGGCCAAGGCGATTACTATCAGGCCCGAGTAGAGAAGCTCAGGCTTGACCAGTGGGAGCACATCCGGCGGGAGTTTATGTGCGAGGCGCGATCCGGGGGCCGCATACCCCCAGAGTCGCCACGCGGCAAGCCCCATCAACCCTAGCAGGATAAGCGCCACAAAACCTCCGGTCATCCAGCCCGGCAAATGCTCATGGGCTGCGCTTTCCGCTTCCGTCCATACCTTTCCCATCAGAAGGCTGAGAGGGACGGTCGCTGGAAGGAAATAACCGGGCAATTTGGATTGGGAGATGGAAAAGAATACGAAGATTACTCCCACCCAGCAAATCAGAAAGAGGTTCGGTGCGCCGTCTTCATGCAGCAACTCCCTCCACCTTCTGATTCGTCCCAAACCGCAGGCTAAGAGAAAAAAACTCCACGGAAGGAATCCCGCCAGATAAACCGGCAGGTAATAAAGTGGGCTTCCTTGGCGGTGCGCGCTTGAGGTCGCGAAGCGGCGCAGGCTCTCATCCCAAAGCGCGTAGCGTGGAAAATCCGGGTGGCGAATGCTCACGACCACAAACCACGGCAAGACGATAGCTGCAAAAATCGCCAACCCCCATTTCCAGTGAAGCTTTTGGATTTCTCGAAGACGTCCCCGAAGCGCCCAATAAGCAAAAACCACGAGCGCGGGCAGAAGAAAGCCGACGGGGCCCTTGGTGAGGGTGGCCAAACCCATCGCCGCAAACGCCGACACATCGGCGAGAACCGACCTCGATGCGGCGCCCTCGTTGAGCCAGAAGCAGAGGAGCGCAAGCGTCACCCACAATGTCAGTAACATGTCGAAGATGACCAGCCGCGCAAAGACCATGACCAGCGGGGCGGTGGCAAAAATGATCCCGCTGCGAAGAGCCACTGAGCCGCTGAACATACGCTTTGCCAGGTATCCGGTCAGCAACAGCACCGCGAGGGCCGCGAGCGCCGAGGGCAATCGAGCCGCCCATGCCGAGAGGCCAAAGAGCTTGAATGAGCCCGCCATCCACCAAAACAACATGGGCGGTTTATCCAAGTACACCAGTCCGTCGTAATGCGGCGTGAGCCAGCGGCCCAGCGCCAGCATCTCCCGCCCCACCTCCGCGTTGCGTCCTTCGTCGGGTTCGAGGAGGGGCAGGCGGCCAAGCCCCAAGAAGAAGCTGGCGTAGGCGGTCACCAGCAGAATGAACCCATTCCGCCACGTCGGCCACGATCGAAGCTCGGATGGCCAAGCAGACGACGGTTGAGGTTGGGTCGGGACGTCGGCGCTCAAGAAAGTATGGGAGAGCTGCTCATCATTTCTACGACGCGGGGGCTGCGTTGCCTCGAGCCCCGGCCTTTGAAGACACGAGCTCGAGCGGTGCCTGGGTTGGCGACTCCTCCAATTCCAGCACCGATTCAAAATCAATCCGGTTCTTTCGCATCCATCGAACCGCCTGCACATCGCCCAGCCCCTTAAGGAGCCGGCCCCACGTTCCGTATTTCGTTTTTCCAGCCCGGCGAGGATAGTGGCTCACCGGCACTTGGGTCACTCGGTAGCCGCGTATTTTGAGCAAGGTAGGAAGAAAACGGTGGAGTCCCGTGTAAAGCTCCAGGTGCTCGACACACTCCCGCCGAAAGGCTTTCAACGTGCAGCCCGTATCCAAAATGTCATCGCCGGTCATCCAGTTGCGATACCCATTGGCAATGCGGGACGAAATGCGCCTCCACCATCCATCCTGCCGATGGACACGAAACCCGCAGACGGCATCCCACTCCGCTAGCATTTTCACCAGACGAGGGATATCCGCCGGGTCGTTTTGCAAATCACCGTCGAGGGTGACCACAGCCCGACCGCGGGCTAATCGAAAGCCCGCTGTGATTGCAGCCGTCTGTCCAAGATTCGAGCGAAAATGGGCAATGCGAATCCTTCCATCTTTCTGCTGAGCCCGTCGAAGTGCTTCGAGGGTCCCATCGGTGCTGCCGTCGTCCACAAACAGGAACTCTATCTCGTCCGGCCAGCCGTCCAGACTCTCTTTCAGCCGGTCAACAAGCGGCTGAATGTTGGGTTCTTCATTGAAGACGGGAATGACAATCGAGAGACTTCGTGTGACGCCCATTATTGACCGGTGGTCCGTCTTGGCCGATAAACCCGTGCTGCCCTGGCCTCAAAGGACGAGTTTCCTTGCCTCCCAGCTCATTCTACCATTGTTGGACCAAGTGACTCCGAAAATTCCAACTGCCGGTTGCCGGCAACGCTGGACTTCACCCGAAGAAAGGGCTACATTCAGCAAAGGCTGCTAATCCCCAGCCGGAAGGCCGGCTGGGAAGCTAAGTCGAGAGTCAAGGAGTTGGATATGCCAAGACGCAATTTCCGTTCGGCGACCTTGATCGTGGGTGTTCTTCTAACCATGTCGGGGTGCAGTTACTTCCACAGTGCTCAAACCCCGGACGACAACGCGATTACCTCCGCTATTCAGGCCAAGTTGTTTCAGGACCCACAGTTGAAGCGGGAGAATATCCAAGTGGTTTCGCAGAAAGGCGTGGTCGTACTGTCGGGTACGGTGTCGAGTAGCGGTGAAAAGGCGCAGGCCGAGCAACTGGCCAATTCGGTCAGCGGGGTGAAGCAGGTCATTGATGAGCTCGCCGTCGGTTCCTCTTCTCGCGCGAGCGAGGCGGAGGCCAATCCTGCGCCCGTCCCGCGCGAACCTTCGCGACAAGTCCGAAGGCGTTCGAGCCAGGCGGCAGGGGCGCCCGCCGGCTCAGCGGCGGAGTCATCCGCTCCCACCGAGAGCCCGACGGCTGCACAGCCAGCCGCATCCTCCGCTCCAGCTCCACCGCCCCAGCCCGTCACCATCACCCTGCCGGCGGGAACGTCCATTAGCGTCCGAACAATTGACCAGGTGGACTCCGCGAAAAATCATGTGGGGGATATTATTCACGCCAGCATCGCAGCGCCTGTGATTCAGAGTGGGCAGGTTGTCATTCCCCAGGACGCGAATGCTGAATTGCGGGTGACACAAGTTGCCAGCGCCGGCCACATCAAGGGCCGCTCGGAGGTCCAGTTGAAGCTCGTCAGTGTTTCCGCAGGAGGAGTCAAATATCCTGTGGTTTCTTCCGCCTACTTGGTTCAGGGAGCCTCGCGGGGCAAGCGCAGCGCTGAAACGATCGGCGGCGGCGCGGCACTGGGCGCGCTGATTGGCGCCCTCGCTGGTCACGGCAAGGGTGCAGCCATTGGTGCCGCTGTAGGAGCCGGCGCGGGGACGGCCGTTCAGGAAACTACCCATGCGCAGGAGGCCGTCATACCTTCGGAAACCAAGATTAATTTCACGCTTCGCCAACCCCTGGCCGTGACCTCGAATCCTTGACTCGCCGCGGCCGGCTTTGCGCCCCAGTTTGTGCCACCCGACTCAGCAATGAACCACGGCGAGTGAAGCATAAGAAGGTTGGCCGTCATGCATCCGCGTCTGTCGCTGGCAACGCCGCGCTGGAAGTTCTATCGGCTGGCCGGCAAGCTAATGCGACACGCCCGCCTTTAGGCACTGCACATAAAATCTGACGCCGAGAAAGGGTGGCTCTTGCCATCGGCGCGGCTGGCCTGCGCCGGGCTGGGAGGATGACCGGCAGGGAGGCCGTCGAGGCAGCGAAGATCTCAGGGGGAGCGGGGAAAGGTCCGAAACCAAACCTGCTGAAGAGGGGCCAAGCACGTTTTCAACTTCAATTTTCAGCACGAAATGTTGAAGCGCTGGGCGTGCGACTTGGCCGTTCGGGTCGGCCAGACATTGCCGAGCAATGATGGTATGTTAATTGTTTCGCTTACTGGGAGGATGCAGCGCTCTGATGGAACGCCTGACCGTAAAGTCCAGACACTTCTGTTACAGCATCGTCGTGGGTCGCGGTGCGTGGAGCGCGCTGGATTCGGCGGCGCTCGAAGCTTACTCTTCCGTTTTTATCCTGACTGAACCTGCCTTGTGGCGGCGATGGGGCAGGGCGTTTTTTCGCGCCAGCAAATTGAAGTCGGCGCGCGTGATCCACGTGCCCTCCGGCGAAGCCTCGAAATCCTTAGCCCGCGTTGAACGCATTGCCTTGAAGCTGGCCGCGTGGGGCGCTGACCGGCGCTCGCTGTTGATAGCCTTCGGCGGCGGCGTCATCGGCGACCTGGGCGGGTTTGTGGCTTCCACCTACATGCGCGGGATAGATTACCTTCAGGTGCCGACCACGGTCGTGGCGCAGGTGGATAGCGCTATCGGGGGCAAAACAGCCGTGGACGTCGGTGCTGCCAAGAACCTCGTCGGCACGTTTTACCCGCCGCGCATGGTGTTGGCTGAACCGATGGTGTTGAGTTCGCTGCCGCTGAGGACGTTCCGGTCCGGCTTTTATGAGGTAGCCAAGCACGCCCTGCTTTCCGGGCCGGCCTTTTTCACCGATTTAGAACGCCTTCTGACGACGCTCCGGCCTGAGCACGCGACCTCGCTAAAACCGTTGATTGCCCGTGCCGCTCAGGTGAAGGTGAAAATCGTCAATCGGGACGAACGCGAATCGGATCTTCGGCGGGTTTTGAATTTGGGGCACACCTTCGGCCACGCGATCGAGGCGGCAACCGGTTATCGGCGACTTCTGCACGGCGAGGCCGTCGGATGGGGTTTGCTGGGGGTCACCTATCTGGCGGAGCGTTTGGGCGTTTTGGCGAAGGATGAAGGGTTACGCATCCGCGAACTGGTCCGGCAAATAGGTCCGCTGCCGTCCATTTCCGACCTACGCCCGGCGCGCGTCCTCCACCTGCTGGGCCACGACAAAAAAACCGTTCGCGGACAGGTGCATTGGGTTGTGCCGGAGCGAATCGGCAAGGTGCGAATCATGTCCGACGTTCCTCTCGAGACGGCTGCCGCCGCCTTTCGCGATCTCCGGCGAGCGATTCCGTGACCAACCAGATAGAGCCGCCATACGCCGGGAGTCCGCTGGGCCGTCCCGACGACCCAGTTTCCACCGCCGCCGAGGTGCGGCGGATGTTCGCCGGAGTGGCACGGCACTACGATTTTTTGAACCACTTCCTCTCACTGGGGACGGATATTCTGTGGCGCCGTGCGACGGCCAACACCCTGGCCGTGGATTTGGCGCGGCCGGAATCCGTGGTAGCCGACTTGTGCTGCGGCACGGGCGATTTGTCGCTGGCGCTGGCGCGGCGTTCGGCCGGGCAGGTGGTTGGCGTGGACTTCTGCCATCCCATGCTGGCACGTGCAAGAGAAAAGTCTGCCGGCCTGCCGCGCTTAGCTTTTGTTGAAGCCGACGCTCTCCGTTTGCCGTTCGCAGACGACCGGTTCGACGCCGTGGCAGTGGCATTTGGGTTTCGCAATCTCGCCAATTACCGCCACGGGCTGGCGGAAATGTATCGCATCCTCAAGCCAGGTGGGACGGTGGCCCTCCTGGAATTCTCCCGCGTGCGGAGTGCCGTGATCGGACCGCTGTTCCGCTTCTATTTCCGCCGCATTCTTCCACGGCTCGGGGGATGGATTTCCGGCGATGCAGCTTCCTACCGCTACTTGCCTGACTCCGTAGAGCGCTTTCCGGATCAGGATGCTCTGGTCAGGCTCATGCAGGCTACAGGCTTCATCAATGTTCGCTATCGCAACCTAAGCTGGGGAGTGGCCGCTTTGCACGTAGGCTCGAAGCCGCGTTAAGGGGTTTCGCTCCAGTCGGCGGGGGCACCGCTGGCTTTGAACTCCTGTTTGAGCTCGTCGAGCGCTTTCTGAGCCTTGGCCGTTGCCGCTTCTTTTTCGGCCAGATCACTCTGCTTGGCGGCGATTTTCTTGCTAAGCGTCGAGATGAGGTTTGGGTTGAGGGTTTGTTGTTTTTGAAGCTGAAGGAGGCTGAGCTCGTTCTGGTCGAGCGTTTGTTCCTCTTTGGCGCGCGCCAGGCGAGCTCGCGCCTGTCTGAACCGGGCTTGCCAATACGCCTTGGTTTTCATCTTGCTTTGAGCCGACGAGCCCATGACGGTGCCGAGCGTCGAACTGCCGGCATTGGAGGCGGTTTGAGCCGCTTTCTGCGCCAAGCCGATGGCCGGATTCCAGGATTGAGGGCCCGAGGCGGCCGTACCCTGCGTTGAGGCCGTGGCGCTTTCGGGTGTGGCGGGCTGCGAAGCGGGGCTGTGGGGAATGGTATCGTTGGTGTAAACCTTCACAGGCTTTTTACCTTCCGCTTGCCGCTCGGCGCGCAGCTTGCGCGCAATCTCGCCCAAGGATTGACCTCGAGCCACCATCGGCACGAGGAAGAAGCTGACCATCAGCAGCATCACACCGTACGATATTAAGCGTCTCATCGGCTCACCTCGCTCTATCTCTTCATCACTCGTTGAACCCGGCAAATACGCCCCCTTGTTCCAAACACGGTGGGCGAGATAGGCGCTTCGCGGCGACGTGTGGCCTCCGCGAAGTCAGCGGATCCATCCCGGATCTCCCCCTTCGCGCTGAAGCTGTTGCTCAAGTTCCTGCATGGCCTTGTGATCCGCAGCAATCTGCGCCTCTTTACTCTGAATCTCCTGCCGTAGTTTGTTGGCACTCGATTGAAAGCCCGGACCGCTTTCTTCCTGCAAGGTTTTCTGAGGATTGGGGTAATAGGTGATCTGGGCTTGTGCGAGTTGCTGCTTGAGCACGGCAAGTTCGCGTTCGTGGAGATTCAAATCGCTGCGAATTCTCTTCGCCCGTTTCTGGAAATAAGCCTCGCCGTGCTTTTTAGAAGTTTGAGCGGCCGGCTTTGATTTGCTCGTCCCGCTTGGGGAAGACTTAGGGGTGGCAACCGTCAGCGCCAACCCGCCATGCTGAGGAATCGTATCGTTGGTATAGACCTTCACCGCTTTCGTGCCCTGCGCCTCGCGTTCCTGCCGCAGTTTGCGCGCCAACTCTCCAAGCGAAGGCAAAGGGTTCGAGCTTGACGGCGCATTCTGCGCAAGCAGGACAAGCTTTGACGAACCGCCAGAGCTGGCGAAGGCGCCCAACGGTCCGGCAAGCAACGGCCCGGCACCCAGCCAAGTCACCGCGGCCGTGAGCGTGATTCCTACTGATCCCATGAACGCTTTTTGCATCGCTCGTCTCATAAGCTACCCTCTTTCTACCGCCAATGTACGCCTATCGCCACCTAAAATCAAACCCATTCCGTGACGCGGTGACGTCAAGCTGCTTGTGTAAAAAGGCGGAGGGTACGGTTCCGCCATTCATGTTTTTCGTTGTAGCCATTGAAGATGGCATAGATGATTCGATCCACGCTTTCGACGTTGACGAAACACACCAT
>JAKASC010000097.1 GCA_021828245.1 Acidobacteriota bacterium | reverse complement strand
TGACAGCGCCGAGGAGGCCGCACAAGGCTCGCTTTTTGGCTTGAGCGCGATTAAAAACGCTGATTTCGTCGCGGGGCTTTTCAAACAGAAAGCGGATTTGATTCGGCAGATCGCGCCACCACGGCGGCATTTCCGTGACGGGCAAGCGGGCTTGGCCGGCATAATATTTCGCGGGGACCGTGACCTTGGGGGTGTGCAATAGGTCATGCAGCCCTTCCCGCAGCGACGCCAGAATGCCCGGAGATTCAACAAAAGTGAGCTCGAAGCTTGGCTCAGGTGGGGCTTTGGCGTTAGCTGGCGGGGTTTGCCCGATCCCGACTTGAGTTTCCGTGCTTGGCATGTCCATCCGCCGGCAGAGGGCGGCCTTTACACCGTCTGCCTTTTCTCTCTTACCCTCTTACGATGGCGGCTCCCCATTCGGAGTTGCATCCTTCGGCGTTGCCTCCGCCGCGCGGCCACACACTCCTTAGCTATTCTACCATAGCGTCCCTGCCCAGCCTCAGACGGTCATCAACCGCGCGCTCAAGGTTGGCCTGCCTAATCCCTTGCCAAGCCATGTCCTTAAGAACCTCTTGGCCCCTGCTTGCCTGATTTGCTTTGGTCGCGCTGTCGTCGCCCTCCCGCCGCCGGTTGGAAGGTCCGTCGGAAGATTTCATCCACGTGCTTGAGGTACCGACCGACGTTAAAGATGTCGCCGATTTCTTCAGGTGAGAGAAGCCCGCGGATGTCGGCATCGCGCTCGACGAGCGCGCGGAAATCCTCGCGCGTTTGCCAAACCTGCATGGCGTTGCGTTGCACCCAGCGGTAGGCGTCTTCGCGCGAGGCGCCTTTCTCGGTGAGCGTGAGCAAAAGCTGGCCGGAGAAAATCAAGCCGCGCATCAAATTCAAGTTTTCCCTCATCCGCTCGGGATAGACGAACATCTTCTCAATCAGGTTCGCGGTCCTATCGAGCAGGTAATCGAGCAGGATGGTCGAATCAGGCAGAATGATGCGTTCGACCGAGGAATGAGAAATATCGCGCTCGTGCCAAAGCGCCACGTTTTCAAGCGCCGCCTGGGCGTTGGCCCGCACCACGCGCGCCAGGCCGCAGATTTGCTCCGCCTGGACGGGGTTGCGCTTATGCGGCATGGCCGAGGAGCCCTTCTGGCCCGGCGCGAAATATTCTTCCGCTTCGCGCACCTCGGTGCGTTGCAGGCCACGAATCTCGAGCGCCATCTTCTCAAGCGAGGCGGCAATCACGGCGAGGGTCGAGAGATAGAAGGCGTGGCGATCGCGCTGGATCACCTGCGTCGTAGCGGGCGCGGGCTCAAGGCCGAGCTTGGCCAGGATTTTCTTCTCGATGGCAGGAGAAAGGTGGGCGTAGGTTCCGACGGCTCCCGAGATTTTGCCGACCCGCATTTGTTCGGCGGCAAAATCCAGCCGCTTCAGGTTCCGCTCGTTTTCCGCGTACCAGACGGCGAGCTTGAGGCCGAAGGTAATGGGTTCGGCGTGGATGCCGTGCGTGCGGCCAATCATCGGCGTGTGTTGGAACTCCAGGGCGCGTCTTTTCAGGATTTTGCCGAGCCGCTCCAGGCCCGCGCGCAACAGTTCCGACGCCTGACGAATTTGCAGCGCCTGCGCCGTGTCCACGACATCGTTCGAGGTGAGGCCAAAGTGGAGATAGCGAGCCTCGCGGCCGACGTGTTCGGCGACGTTAGTGGTGAAGGCGATGACGTCGTGCTTGACTTCCTTTTCGATTTCGAGAATACGCGCCACGTCGAAGCGCGCTTTTCGGCGGATAGCGCGCGCGGCGCTCTTGGGAATCAAGCCGGCTTCGGCTTCGGCCTCCGCGGTGGCAATCTCCACCGCCAGCCAGGTCTGAAATTTGTTTTCATCGCTCCAAATGCGGCCCATCTCGGGGCGTGTGTAACGAGGGATCATGCGAGTTCAATTTCCTTGGTGGATTTGAGCGTGCGAACGGTCATCCTACCACAGAACCGTTGCTAGGCCGCGCTGAACCTTCCGAGGAAGCGGCGAAGGCAGCCAGGCGACGCGCGCTGCCGCAGTTTCCGCGCAATGGTGTTCCCCGAAGTTAAAAATTCGATGTAACCCCAACCTGGGGCATTCGGGTCTATAATCGCAGGAAGCAGGGCGGCGTGCCGGGATGATGCGGCGTAGCGGAAGGCGCGAGCGCGCGTCCGCAGACGACAGAGGCCGGATAACGATGCACCGAGTGCGTTCCCTTACGATCAATGGTCAACGCGTGGCGGTGGACGCCGAGCCGGCAACGTCGCTGTTGACCGTGCTGCGCGACCAGCTCGGGCTGACGGGAACCAAATACGGGTGCGGGGAAGGGCAATGCGGCGCCTGCACCGTGCTCCTCAATGGCTTCCCGCGGCGCTCCTGCCAAACCGCCGTGGGCGTCGCCGCCGGCAAAAAAATCACCACCATTGAAGGGCTGGCGCGCAACGGCAAATTGCATCCCTTGCAACAGGCCTTTCTCGACGAAGGCGCCTTGCAGTGCGGCTACTGCACGCCGGGAATGATCATGACCGGCGTGGCGTTTTTGCGGGCCAACCCACATCCGAGCGAGGCGGATATCCGGCGTTTTATGCAAGGCAATCTCTGCCGCTGCGGAACCTATCCAAGAATCGTGGCCGCCTTTCGGCGCGCCGCAACCATCAAATCCTCATGAGCGATCCTCGGGGCCGTAATCCGGTTGTCGAAATCGAACGATACGAACTCGATGAAGCGCCCGTGCGCCCCTTGGGGCTGGAGCGTCGCGAGTTCTTCAAGCTGATGGGCGCGGGCGTGGCGATTTTTCTGCTCAACGACGGGCCGACTGCCGCGCAGGAATCTGGAGGGTTTGTCCGGCGAAGGCCGCGGCGCGGAATCCAGGGGAGGCGATTCAATTTTGGAGAGCCTTTGCCTCAAAACATCGGCGCCTGGCTGCACATCGGCGAAACCGGCAAGGTCACCGTTTATACGGGCAAGGTGGAAGTGGGACAAAATATTCGCACCTCGCTGACGCAGGCGGTGGCGGAAGAATTGCGAGTCGGCATGGAGGCCATCCACATGGTGATGGGGGATACGGCGCGAGTGCCCTTCGACATGGGCACGTTTGGCAGCCGGACCACCCCGACCATGAATTTGCAGCTTCGCCGAGTGGCCGCGGCCGCCCGCGAGTTGATGGTGGAAATGGCGGCAAAGCGATGGAAGGTTTCCGCCGCGCGGCTGGTTGCGAGCGACGGCAAAGTCTCCGATCCCTCAAGCGGTCGTAGCCTCGAATACGGTGAGTTGGCGCGGGGGCGGGAGCTGGCTCAGGCGATTGTCGCGCAGGATCGGCTGCGGCCCGCCACCGAGTGGACGGTGGAGGGAAAGTCGGTTCCCAAAGTCAATGCCCTAGAGTTTGTGACTGGACAACACCATTTTCCCGCGGACATTCGCCGGCCGCAAATGCTTTTTGGCAAGATTCTGCGACCGCCCGCTTTTGGCGCCACGCTTCAGTCCTTCGACGCCACCGGGGCCACGGCGATGCCCGGCGTGGTGGTGGTGCGAGAGGGCGATTTTGCGGGGGTGGCCGCGCCGAGCGAACCGGAAGCGGAGCGCGCGCTGGCGGCGCTTAAAGCCGAGTGGAAGCTGCCGAGCGGGCCACAACCCTCCAACCAAAATCTTTTTGAATACTTGAAAGCGCACGCCGAGCCGGCCGGCCCTCCCGGCGAGGAGCTCGGCTTTTTCGGCGCAAATGAGGAGCGCGGGGCGGTCGGCCCGGCGCTTGCCTCGGCGGCACACCGGTTGGAAGCTACCTACACCATCGCCTACATCGCTCATGCGCCGCTCGAGCCGCGCGCCGCGGTCGCTGAATGGCAAGACGGTCAGCTCACGGTTTGGACCGGCACGCAACGGCCCTTCGGCGTCCGCAACCAATTAGCGGAAGCATTTCATCTTCCTGAAACTCGCGTTCGCGTGCTCATGCCGGATATGGGCTCGGCCTACGGCGGAAAGCACACGGGCGAGGCGGCTGTCGAGGCGGCCAGGCTGGCAAAAGCCGCCGGGCGGCCGGTCAAGCTGGTTTGGACGCGCGAAGAGGAATTTACGTGGGCGTATTTTCGTCCGGCTGGGGTGATCGAAATCAAGAGCGGCGCGAACGCGAACGGCCTGCTGACGGCTTGGGAGTTCCACAATTACAATTCCGGCCCGTCGGCCATTCGCACGCCTTACGAGGTTCCGAACCAGCGGATCGAGTTCCACCCGACGCGCTCGCCGTTGCGCCAGGGATCGTATCGGGCGCTTGCGGCGACGGCCAATCACTTTGCCCGCGAATCGCACATGGACGATGTGGCGCGCCAAGTGAAGATGGACCCGCTTGAATTTCGTCTCAAGAACCTGAAGGATGAGCGCCTGAAGGCCGTCTTCCAGGCGGCGGCGGAGCGATTCGGTTGGAGAGGACGAAAGACCACGCGCCAGCGCGGCTTCGGCATGGGCGGAGGGTTTGAGAAAGGCGGCTACGTGGCCACGTTCGCCGAGATCGGCCTGGAACGCCCCGGCGGCGAGGTTCGCGTGCGCCGCGTGGTGACGGCGTTTGATTGCGGCGCGGTGGTCAATCCCGACGGTCTGCGAAACCAGATTGTCGGCGCCAACATCATGGGGCTGGGCGGCGCCCTGTTTGAAGCGATCGAATTCGCAGACGGAAAAATTCTGAATAATCGCTTCTCGCGTTATCGCGTGCCGCGCTTCAGCGACGTTCCTGAAATCGAAGTCATCCTCATTGACCGCAAAGATCAGCCTTCCGCGGGCGCCGGTGAAACGCCCATCGTCGGCATTGCGCCGGCCATTCGTAACGCCATTCTAGACGCCACCGGCGTTCATCTTTATTCGCTGCCCTTGGTTCCTCACGGCCTGAAGGCGTGAAGCCTCGAGCGAGGCGGATATCCAATTTCCAAAAGGCGAGCAAAGATGAGCAAGCGGGAACTGGATCGCGTCGAAGTGTTGGCGCGGGTGGTGAAGCTCGAACACGACCAGCAGAGAATCCTGGAGCTGCGCTTGGGGGGTCGAACCGATTCGTTGGCCGGGGCGCCAAGAAAAACTAGTGCCAGTGGTCATGGCGGGCTTTGGCGAAGAGCCGATGCGGTTGCTGACCAACCTCTCGGGAGTGCGGGACTCGCAAACCCTATGGTGGATCGTGCGAATCTATCTCACGCGATGAAAAATTGAGGACACTTTTCGCTTCCTCAAACAGGGCTGTCAAGTGGAAGACATTCGAGTTGTGCGGTATCAGCGGCTGAAGAACCCGGCTGGGCTCGTGACTGCGGCCACGTACTTTGCAGCCACGTTTCTGGGACAGAAACTGAAGTTGAACATCCTGTGCGAGAAGCTGCTAATCATCCGGCGGCGCTTCTTCGGCATTCCGCTCCTCCGCTTTGACGCACTGGCCGACGGCAGTCGCGAACCTGGAGTTGGAATTGCTGTTCGCGTGGCAGTGGTAGAGAAAATGAGGGAAGTCGTGGTGCCGGAGTCCTTGACCGGGCATCGGCCTTATGGTACCGTCAGCCGGTCTGCCAGGCTCTCGGCTCCGCCGGAACTTCGATGGCCGAAACCCTTAAAATTGATCCGGCTCGATTTGAGTACGCTCTCGAACGCGCCAGCCGTCTGATTCTTTCCGGGAAAGTCATCGCCATGCCGACCGACACGTACTATGGTCTCGGCGCCGATGCCTTTAACCTGGCTGCGGTGAGCGAGGTGTTTCGCATCAAGGGGCGAAGTTCGGACCGGCCGCTGCCTCTATTAGTGGCATCGCTCGATCAGGCTGCCGAGTTGGCGAGCGACCCTCCACGGTTATTTTTTACGCTGGCCGAACGTTTTTGGCCAGGGCCGCTGACGATGGTTGTTCAGGCTTCGCGCCAGATTCCCCTCAAGGTCACTGCCAACACCGGCAAGGTCGGCTTGCGATGGCCGCGCGCGCCCTTTGTCGTTGCCTTGACCGCTGCGGTGAGCCGACCGATTACGGGCACGAGCGCCAACCTTTCCGAGCATCCCCCTTGCTCCAAGGCAGAAGAAGTTGAACAGCAGATAGGCGAGAACTTGCCGCTCATTCTGGACGGGGGGCCGACGGCCGGCCGCGCGGCCTCCACGGTGGTTGATCTCACCGGAGAGCAGCCGCGCATCCTCCGGCACGGAGCCATCTCTGAATCCGAATTAAAGGACCTTTTTCCCTAACCTGTGCAACCTCGCCACTGGATTTTACTCGCAGGTTTTTTGCTGGTCGTGGCCTTTGCGGCGTGCGAGGTTTCAATCTACCGTGCCATCCGCCAACAAGCTCATCGAGATGAAACGCGACCAGCTCCCGCCATCGTCGTGTTTGGCGCGGCGGAGTACGACGGACGACCCTCGCCCGTCTTCAAGGCGCGACTCGATCATGCCTTCGCCCTTTATCAAGCCGGCCTTTCGCGTCTCATCATCGTCTCGGGAGGAAGTGGCGGTGACCCGCACTTCACCGAGGGGGGCGTGGGGCGGGATTACTTGGTTCAGCAAGGGGTGGCACAACACCAGATTATCGCGGAGACACACAGCCAATCCACCTATCAGAGTGTTCGGGCCATCACGTCCATTTTGCGGGCCCGCCGCCTTCGAGACTGTCTTGCGGTCAGCGATGGCTTCCATCTCTATCGAATCAAACTGATGTTCAAAGCCTTCGGCATCACGGCATTTGCTTCGCCGGTTCCTAATAGCCCCATCGAAGCAGATCCCTTTGAGCGTCGGATGTATTCCTTGCGTGAGATGATTCTCGTGACTTTGTGGGATTTGGGCATTCGTGTTTAGGGGCGAGCCGGCAGCGAGGCGGGGCCGGGGCGCGAGACGGAGCCCAGGACCACAGCCCTCCGCGCGCCGGTGACCGAAGGGAGGTTGCCGGGCAATCCCTGCATCGTGCGGTCGGCAAGAATCGCAAACGCCATGGCTTCCTTGGCGTCCACCGGTAAACCAAAGTCGTCCGAGACGTGAACGTTCAATTGCGGCAGAAGCTCGCGCAGTCGCGCCATCAGGATGCAATTGTGCGCTCCGCCCCCGGAAACAACGATGCGGTGAACCTTAACGCGAGAAAGAACAAAACGGATGAGGGCTTGAGCCACCGACTGCGCCGTCAGCTCGTTGGCAGTGCGGACAAGGTCACAAGCGTTAGCTTGCGGATGTCTCTCGATGAAGTAGCGGCGCACGAAAGCCGCGCCGAACTGCTCGCGGCCAGCACTCTTTGGAGGCCAGCGGCGAAAATAAGGAAGGCGGAGAATGGGGCCGACAACGTTTGGAAGCACCATCCCGGCGGCCGCCCAGTGGCCGTCACGGTCAAAATGTTCCCGCCCGCGCGTGACATGCTCCACAAGGGCGTCCATGACCATGTTGCCGGGGCCGGTATCGAACCCAGTGACCTCGTAGGGCCGCGCCCCCGCCGGAATGACGCTGACGTTGGCAATGCCGCCGATATTGAGCGCGACGGTTCCCTGACGGCGATCCCACAACAAAAGGTAATCCACCAGCGGCACCAAGGGGGCGCCCTGCCCGCCAGCCGCGATATCCGCCTTGCGGAAATCCGCAACCACCGCCACGCCGGTTCGACAGGCGATGATGGCCGGCTCGCCAATTTGGAGGGTGGAGCGGACAGCGTGTCCGGCTGCGCGGCGTGCTTGGCCCTGGTGATAAATCGTCTGTCCGTGCGAGCCGATCACCGCGACCTGACTCGGGCGGGCTCGGGCGCGTCGGCAAACTCGGAGCGCCGCTTCGGCAAAGATTTCCCCTAAAAGAAAATTGAGCTGGGAGATTTCCCCGGTGCCAACCGGTTCGCCGGAGGCCGCTCGCAGGACCCGCCGACGGACACTCGCGGGATATTCCGTGGAGGTGAACTCGATGAGTTCAATCTCTGGCGCGCCGCGACGCCCGCCGATTTGAAGCAGCGCGGCGTCCACCCCATCCGCGGAGGTGCCGGAGATGAGTCCGATGGCCAAGCGCGTGGTGGAGACCTTTTTGGGCAAAGCCAGCTCCTCGACTCGCCGACTCTTTCGCGCCCGCTGCCTCGACGCCACCCCCGGCATTTGCTACTGGCTCATGAGCGGATTTGCTTTTTTAATTCAGCAAGCAAATTGAGCGCCTCAATAGGCCGCAGGTTGTCGAGGTCGGCGTCTTCGATGGCTCGAAGGATATCCGCATTGAGAGGCGTAAAGACGGTCAATTGCACGGGCTGGGATGCCGGTTCGCTTTCGGCCAGCCGTTCGGTCAGCGTGTGTTCATTCCGTTCATGGGTTTCCAGAATTTGACGGGCTCGCTCGACAACCCGCGTCGGCAACCCGGCCAGTCGCGCGACTTCCACGCCGTAGCTCTTGTCGGCGCTTCCCGGCTCGACTTTCCGCAAAAAAATGATATTTGAGCCCGATTCTTTAACCGCCACGTGGTAGTTTTTTACTCCCGGCAAAAGGTCCGCCAGCTCTGTCAGCTCGTGGTAATGCGTGGCAAAAAGCGTTTTGGCGCGAATCCGCTCTTGTAGGTGTTCGACGGCGGCCCAGGCGATGGCGAGGCCGTCAAACGTGGCCGTCCCTCGCCCGACTTCATCCAGCAGCACCAGGCTATTCGGCGTT
>JAKASC010000096.1 GCA_021828245.1 Acidobacteriota bacterium | reverse complement strand
ACGGAGGCGCAGTTTGAGGCTTATGTCAAGCCCAAGCGGGCGATCTTTAACACCGCGATTGGTTTTGCCAACTTGCAAAAAAAGGACTATGCCGACGCGCTACCAGCGCTCCAAGCCGCGATGCAGGACCGACCCAACGACCCGCTGACGCTCTCCATGCTCGGGCAGACATACCTGAACTCGAATCCGCCCGATTATAATGACGGCATCTGGTACCTGGCACGCGCGGCAGCCTTGGCCAAGAAAGCCAACAGCCCCAACGCGGCCGATTTGGAGAAAATTTACAGTCAGGATTACGAATATCGGCGAGGCTCGAACCAGGGCGAGAAAGCGGTGTTGGCCGAAGCCGCGTCTTCCGCTACTCCACCTTCCGGCTTCACCATCCCCACGCCCCCCAAGCACAAGCCGACGGGCAACAAGAATCTGGATGCTTTCTATCAGCTTGAGGACGCGCTGATTGTTGGCGGTGATACGGCCCGACAGAATTGGAAGCAACTCCAAGGCCAGCCCATTGGTCTGGTGGGTACGGTGGATAGCGTTTCTCCCGGCCCCGATCCGGGAACGACGCTGGTGAATGTGAACATCACCCCAGGCGCGAAGGCCAGCACGGGTGCCTATAACATTCAGCTTCAGGATTCCTCCCAGCCAGCTGCGAAGCTTCTCCAGCCGGGCGATCCGGTGCAATTTCAAGGCACGCTATCGGCCTATGAAACTTCTCCCCACTTCTACTTGGTCGTTGCCGGTGCCAAAATCAATGACGCCGTCCTGAAAATGGCAGAAGAACGGGCCAAGGCCAATCAGGAGAAAGAGAAAGCACGGCCACCCATTCGCCGCCGACCGACGGGTCGCGGGCGTTAAGCCTGGCTGTACCCGGGCGCATGGGGTTAATCGGCGCCCCCGCTCACGATGATTGAGGCCTTCCCGGGGCTGCCGGCAGAAGGGATGGTCGGTTTGGGGGTGGGGCTTACCGACGGGAGATTCTGCCTGTTCGTGATGGATCCATTTCACCAATTCCGGCGTGGCACAAACACCGAGAGCGTAAACGCCTGGCATTTAGCGACGATGCGAGATCGTCTCGACCGCAAACTTCACTTATAGATTATCTTGAGAATTAGTTGCGGCGGTGCTATAACAGCGCCAAGGGGATCGAGCGAGCAACCGCGCCAGAGGGAGAGACGACCATGATCAGGCGGCCGGGGGGCGAACTAGCTTCGCGCCCGCTCCATTTTATCTGGATCTGCGATTGTTCAGGCTCGATGCAGAGCGACGGCAAGATCCAATCTCTGAACAACGCCATTCGAGAAGCCATCCCCCACATGCTCCGCGTCGCGGATGAGAATCCCCATGCTCAAGTCTTCGTTCGCGCCGTGAAATTTTCGGATGGTGCTCAGTGGCATGTTGCCCAACCCACTCCCATCGCGGATTTCAAGTGGATGGACCTTCAAGCCGGTGGTGTCACGGATATGGGCCGGGCCATGCAGGTGGTGGCCGAGCAGCTAAAAATTCCTCCCATGAGCGAGCGGGCTCTGCCGCCTGTCCTGGTCTTGATATCCGATGGCCAGCCCACCGACGACTTTTCAGGCTCGCTGGCCGAGCTGCTGAACATTCCTTGGGGACGCCGAGCGGTCCGCATCGCGATCGCCATCGGTGAAGACGCCGACCATGAACCCCTGAAAGCGTTCATTAGCAATCCGGAAATTCCTGTTTTGCAAGCCAATAATTCGGAAGCGCTGGTGAATTATATCAAGTGGGCCTCCACGGCGGTCCTCAAGGCTGCTTCCTCTCCGGCGAGTCAAAGCCAGGTAATGGCGGGAGGGGGAAGCAACGTCCAAGTTCCCGCCCCTCCGCCGATGGCTTCAGCACCGCCCGAGGATGTCTGGTAGGCCATGGAATGCCTCCGACGGGACGGGACCTGGCAAGCCGTCGGTCGTGCGGTGCGTGGGGCGTCACACCGGCGGAACGCCATCCCTCTGCAAGACGCCATTCGCTGGTTTCCAACCGAGGGCACGGGGGCGTCCATTACGCTTGCGTTGGCCGATGGGCACGGCAACCCAATTTGCTTCCGTAGTAAGCGTGGAGCGGAGATGGCAGTGAAGGTCGCCACCGGAGTGTTGCATGATTTTTACCTTCAACATCCGCGCGAAAAGGGGCCAGATCTGCAACCCCTGGCTCAAGGATTAATCCCCCGTCTGCTGGTGGAGCGTTGGCGTGGAAGCGTCGTCGGCCACCTGCATGAAAACCCCTTGGAAGCTTCAGAATTGCAAAACGTGACGGAAAAGGCGGGCCTCGCGGCACGACGCGCCCTCGAAGCTGATAATGTTTTGGCGTATGGTTCCACTGTCCTCGCAGCCCTCGCCACGCCGACCTATTTGCTTTTGGTTCAATTGGGCGACGGTGACTGTTTGTTGGTCTCTCCGAGCGGCAAAACTACTCGACCTTGGCCCCGTGATGTCCGTCTGATGGGAGTGGAAACCACATCTTTGTGTATGCCGGAGGCTTGGAAGGAAGTGCGGCTGGCCGTCGAGCCCGTTGCCGATGGCTCCCCGGCACTTCTGCTGCTTTGTACCGACGGCTATTCAAATTCTTTTCGCGAGCAAGAGGGGTTTATGAATGTGGGCCGCGATTTTCTGGAGCTGATTCGCTCGGAAGGCATCGCATGGGTCAACGACCGTCTTGACGCTTGGCTGGCGGAAACCACCGAGAGGGGCAGTGGCGATGATGTTTCTGTCGGCATCCTTTGGCGCCAGGAGACTTCTTCGGAACTACCCGTGGAGGAAACCGCTTAATTGGCGCCTATGGCTACGCCCAGCGTGGAAAACCCGATTCGCACCGAGGCCGAGAGCGCCCCGCGAGAGCAATTACGGCATATTCTGGAACTCTACGGCCGCGACCTCTGCGATCAGCCACAACGCTGCGAAGCACTCCTCCGTGACCTCTGCGTGGGTCATCGGCGCGAAATTTTTCTGCTGATGGCTGCCCTCAAAGAGCGCATTGTGCCGGATATTCTGGCGTCACTCGACGTTCTTCCAGAGGAAGTGATTATCTCTAATCTCACTCGAAAGCTTTGCGAGAACTTAGGATTGGCCGAGCATGCCGGGCGATGGGCGGCAGAGTCCTGGGTGGAACTTATTCGAGCCGCACCCGCGCATGGCAAGCTCAAACCGTCCTCCGTTCGGTCAGTAACGCTCGCTGGTCAAGAGACGTTGCCGGCTGGTGATAGGGAGCCCAACGCTTCTACTCTGGCTCTGTTGAAGGCCGTTGACTGGGGGTGGCTGGCCCTGTGTGCTCTCTGCATTGCTTCTTCGGCCCTGGCGCTGGGCCTGGTGGCTCGCGTAGCTTCCGACCAGGGTTGGACCTCTTTCCTTGACTGGCTGGAGGAGACGGGCCTGTTGGCAGGTGGCTTGGGAATCGCTTGGGCAGGAGAATTCCTTGCCGCCCGGTATTTGCTGCGTCGCGACCCGCCGCATTCCTCCGCGCTCGATCCGCGCAGAACCCCGGCTGCCTTGTTGGTGGAAGTGTTGGTTCTGTTGATTCAACCCCTCGTGCCAGTTGGCGTTGCCGCCTTATGGATCGGTGAATGGTATGGCAGGCTGCGCCTGATGGGATACCACCACGAGTTGGCCTTCAATCTTGGACGCCTGCTGCAATCTGTTATCGTAGGTATCTTTGTTTATCAATGGGTGGGCCTGATGACGGCCGTACAAGGGAAAATCGCGT
Organism: Acidobacteriota bacterium; assembly: GCA_021828245.1. GTDB lineage: Bacteria > Acidobacteriota > Terriglobia > UBA7540 > UBA7540 > JAKCCV01. The sequence goes on along the minus strand of JAKASC010000096.1, from coordinate 4,906 downwards.
CTTCAATGGTCCGCCAACGATGAACCAGCACATGAAGCGTTCCGGTCGCTCACGGTTGGCATGGCATGGCCGTCTGGCGATCGCCCTTGGTGCCTTCGCCTGTTTTTCAGCTTCGCCCGGCTATTCATTTCCCTTATCGCCAACAGGGAACCTGGCGAACGCCCGAGGGCAATTCCGGCGCGAAATGCTTGAAGGTCGTCAAAGATTACGCGACCGCGACTATCGCGGTGCGTTGATTTCCTTTGAACGCGCTGCCCGCGCGGATCCTACCAGCCCGGAGGCTCGGCGTTCCTTGCAGTTTGCGAGGTTCGAGCTGGCCTATCAGAGCGGCCTTACGAACTCGAGCCGTCATCACTGGGCTCGTGCTCAGGCCGATTTCGCTCAAGCTCTTACGATAGCCTCCGGGGCCGGCCTGACAAGGGAGAGCAATCTCGCCAACACGCAGCTTTTGTTGGTACAAGGAGAGCGTTGGATGCAAGCCGGAGCCTACTCTGCTGCGGCGAAGAGTTTTGCGCGCGCCCTGGCAGTTTCACCCCGTAACCCGCAAGCACAGGCAGCACTGATTACCGCCCGTTACATGGCGGCGTTAGTTGCGGGCCGCGCCGCGCTCGCTCGAGGTTCCCTTGAGGTTGCCGCAAAATACTTTCGCGAGGGCCTAGAATACCGCCCCGGCGACCCAGAGGTTCGGCTCCAACTGACGCGCCTTAATCAAATGGAAGCGGTCACGAAGGAATTCAACCGCAACCTGAAAAAAGCTAACGCCTCACTGAATGCCGGCCGATGGAATCGCGCACGAGTTGCACTTCATGGGCTTGCGCGCGCTCTCGATCGCGCTCAGCGAGCCGGTTTGCGCTCACCCGCCTTGTTTCATTCCAGGCCATTAATGCCCGCCTATCTCAATTACGCCTGGGGCGATTGGAGCGCGGCCTTTGGCCTCGCCCAAACCGCTCGAAACCCGCAAGATGAAGCCCGTGCGGCCGCATTCCGACGGTTTTTGCTTGTCGAAGAGCAAAAAGCTGAGCTTCGCAAGTACGCTTGGGTGCTCATGGTGGGATATGGCTTGTCGCTTCTGCTCAGCCTTTATGCAGGGCTTGCGAAGGCTCTTCGTCGGGAAACGGCTTCTTTGGAATCAACCTCGCCGGCCTTGTCTCCATGAGCCTTCTTCTGACGCGCGGACAAGTGGTATGGACGGAAGGCTCGCACCAAGCTTGTCAAGTCGAGGAGCTGTTGGGCGAGGGTGGGCAAGGCGGCGTCTATCGCGTCCGCGTGGCAGATCGTCAGGCGGCCCTCAAATGGTATTACCCTCAGTTTTCAACCCCCGCACAGCGTAGGGTGCTGGAAACCTTGGTGAAACGCGGCGCGCCCACGAGCAGGTTCCTTTGGCCCTTGGAGCTGGTTTCCGCGCCTTCACGTCCTGGCCTTGGTTACCTGATGCCTCTCCGCGAGAACCGCTATAAGGGCGTCGCCGACCTCATGAAACGTCGCCTCGATCCGACGTTCCGTGTTCTGACCACCCTGGGTTTCGAGTTGGCTCATAGTTTTCTCCAGTTACATTCCAAGGGTCTTTGCTACCGCGACATCTCGTTCGGCAACATTTTCTTTGACCCCGCTACCGGGGAAGTGTTAATCGCCGACAACGATAATGTCACGATTGACGGAGAGGGAGAGATTGGGATTCTCGGCACACCTCGCTTCATGGCTCCGGAAGTTGTGCGCGGCGCGGCCTCGCCGAGCATTCAAACCGACCTTTACTCATTGGCGGTCCTTCTTTTCTATATCTTGATGATGCACCATCCTCTCGAGGGCAAAAGGGAACTGGCCATCCATAGCTTTGACCTTCCCGCGATGAACCGCCTTTACGGATTCGAGCCTGTCTTCGTTTTTGACCCTGACGATGCCTCCAACCGTCCGGTACAAGGAGCTCACGACAATCTGTTCTTCCTTTGGCCCATTTATCCTCAGTCGTTGCGCGATCTGTTCACTCGCGCCTTCACGGAGGGAATCCGCGATCCGCTCCATGGCCGCGTGCGTGAGGGAGAGTGGCGCGCCATCATGATTCAGCTCCGGGATTCCATTTATTACTGCCACCATTGTGGCGCCGAGAACTTTGCGGATCCTGCCCGGGCGGCGGGTGGGATTTGCTGGCAGTGCAATAAGCGGCTGCGGCTTCCGTTGCGTCTCCAACTCCCTCGTCAACTGGTGATGCTCAATCACAATACGGAACTCTTCCCCCATCACCTCACAGCAGATAGTTTGTACGATTTCTCGCGGCCCCTGGCCGCTGTGTCCCGTCATCCCGAACGCGGCGACGTTTGGGGTCTCAAGAATCTCTCGGAAATTCCTTGGTCTGTCACGCCTCCCCACGACCATCAAACGAAGATGGTTCCACCGGGACTCAGCTTAACCCTTCAGTCCGGCACGCAAATCAATTTCGGCAAAGTGATGGGAGAAATCTTGTAGTTGCCGGGCCGGCTTTCAGGGCCCCTCAGCCATATTGAAATTTTCAGCGCGGAAAACAACAATAGGGAATTGAGTCAATTTGCCACAAGGAGTCCTCAAGAGAAACGTGCACGCCAACGTGGAGGCCCAGACGGGTTCACCCGCCTCGCGGCAGCATTGGCGTTTCTGGCGGTGCTGGGGGGCCGTAGCCTACCTCATGCCGATTCTTCGCGTGATTCAATCCGTTCAAGTGCCGAGCGCGAGGCGGTTGAAACATCGCCAGAGCCGTCCCACCCCATAGCTCAAAAGTCTGATTCCGGCGGGCCAGCCCGCCTGCCTCATTTGCGGTCATTTCTTAATCCCTTGGTCACAAGACTCATGCGAAAGTACCAGATTCCGGGGGCCGCCTTCGTCCTGGTGCAGGGCAAGAGGATTATTTTTTCTAAGGGGTACGGGTGGGCCAACATAACCAGAAGGATTCCGGTGGATCCCCATCACACGGTTTTTCGTGTCGCGTCGGTGACAAAACTCTTCACCACCGTAGCCGTTATGCAGTTGGCTGAGGAGGACAAGCTGCACCTGCACGTGGACGTGAACCATTATCTGAAGCGCTTTCATCTGCAGGAGAAATATCCTCAACCCGTCACCCTGGCCGCTCTGCTGACCCACACGGCGGGGTTGGAGGATCTCTCGATTGGTGTGGCGGCCCGCCAGCCCGATTTAATTGAGCCTCTCGGTTTTTACTTGGCTCATCACATGCCTGCGCAAATTCGCCCGCCGGGACAAATTATCAGCTACTCCAATCACGGGCTGGCTTTGGCCGGCTATATTGTCCAAACCGTGTCCGGGCAGCCGTACGAAAAATATGTCCAAGAAAACATCCTCAAGCCTCTGGCCATGACTCATTCTGGGTTCATGCCTTCGCCCCGGCTTCAGCGTGAATTTGCGACCGGCTACGGCCGCTGGCGGGGTCTGCACCCGGTTCCCCTCGATTACTTCAACATCCAACCCGCGTCCGGCTTATGCGCAACGCCCGTGGACATCGCGCATTTTATGGTGGCCATGATGAACGGAGGGCGCTATGGCCGCGTGCAGCTTTTGACCCCGTCCAGCGTGGCGCGCATGGAGCGCCAGCATTTTACTGAGGACCCGCGTTTGTCCGGCCGCGCTTACGGCTTTTATGAGAAGCACATTGATGGTCTGCGAGTGATCGGCCACGGTGGAGACGTTCGCGGCTTTGGTAGCTTGCTCACGCTGGTTCCAGAGAAGCGCCTCGGATTTTTCATCACGGAAAACGTTGATGAGCCCCGCTTTGATTCGGCTATCGAACGGCATTTCTTACACCGATACTTTCCAGCTCCATCTCCGAAGGTCGAGCCGGTTCTTAACTTGCCAGGCGACGCGGCGCGAGTTGCCGGAAGCTATCGCCTGAATCCTTATTCGGCGACGACGTTTGCCAAGCTGTTCACGCTCTATTGGCAGTACCGGGTTACGGCCAATCGGGACGGAAGCATCGAGCTTCATTACCCTCATCATTATCACCCCCCAAGTCGTTGGGTAGAGGTTCAGCCGCTTTTCTATATATGCCCGGCCACCGGAAACAAAGCTGTCTTCCGCACGAACTCGTCGGGACACATCACGGAAATGTTTACTGACGAGCAGGCCTATGATCGCCTTCCCCGCTACGCCACGGCTCGGTTTCAGGTGCGTTTGGTGAAGGCCTTATTGCTCATTTTTTTGACGGCGTTGCTGGTGTGGCCGGCGGAGGCCATCACTCACTGGCTAAACCGGCGCAGGCACGCCCGACCCCGAGGGGCGAGCGGGTCTCGGTCGTTAAATGGCGCTGGCGCGAACTTGGCGCGCGTCATCGCTTGGGTGGCGTCAGCGTCAGTTATATTCTTCGTGGTCGCTTTTTTGGCTGTCATCCATCGGTTGGATTTGTGGGATTTTGCCTACGGCATTCCGAAGCAGGTGGGAAGGCTTCTTGTGATCCCGCCCCTCACGGTGATTCTCGTGATGGCGATGATCTTTTTTGCAATCCGTGCATGGGCCGGACGTTGGTGGAGCGTCTTCGATCGCCTCCACTATTCCATCGTGGCCCTGGCCGGTATCCTGTGGGTCTGGTTTGTTCTTTATTGGAGATTGCTCTGGCGATGACGGGCTTTCTGAAGGCATGGCTTGTTAACCTGGATCCTGGGTGAAAAATGACGATTTCCAAATTTCGACAAGTTCGCTTTCCCTAGTCCGATTCACTCCTCTGGGGGGATCTAGAACGGCGGCCGCGGTCGTCGAATGTGCCTCAGCGTCTCCAAGAAGCCCGAGGCCCAGGGATAGCTCGGGGCAAGATGGAGAGTCGGCACCCCGTCCGGTCTTACCAACTGGGCGGCACCACGAACAACCGCTGGCGAAGACGCTGCAAGGTAGCTCGCTGCAAGTGCGGTGGGACGCAGAGGCGTTTGAACCCGTT
>JAKASC010000095.1 GCA_021828245.1 Acidobacteriota bacterium | reverse complement strand
ATCGTATAGAGAACCTGCCACAGCAACATCCGCAGCAGCTTCTCGGGTGGTATCGAAGGCCTCCCGATCCGCGCCTACATCCGCGAGAACTCCCTCGACAACTCCTTCAGAATCCCGTCCGTGATCGGCCGGATCGGCCGCAGGGGGTGGTCCGCAGACACCCCTTCCCCCGGCGATACATAACTGAACATCGCATGTTGTGGAGCATCTTCACCGCGCATCGGAAAGCCTCCTGGAGAATGGAGGAATTCAAAAGGCCAATATATCACATTATGATATATAATCAACCCTTTTGCCGACTTTTTCCGCAGCCTGCTAGGCCTTCTCAGCGAATAAAGAACCGCTGCGCTTTGGTCGTCGGGTTGCTGGGCTTGGTGGGGCTTGGGGGAGGCGGCATCTTGGGCGCTTCGCTGCCGCTCCACCTGCTACGTGACGTGCCGCTTCCGGGGCGAGCCACCCGTTTTGACTATGAAAGTTACGACCCAAAATCCCATTTGCTGTTTATCGCCCACCTTGGCGACAGTTCCGTCCTGGCCTTCGATACACATCGCGGGACTTTGGTAGCCACGATTCCGGGGGTTGCGAAGGTTCATGGCGTGTTGGCCGTTTCATCTCTCGGCCGTGTGTACGCTTCAGCCACGGGAATGGACCGTGTTGTGGCGATAGACGAGCGGACGTTCCGTATTCTCACCGAGATGCCGGGCGGGCATTATCCGGACGGTTTGGCCTTTGATCCGATGCTGCACGAGCTATTCGTCTCCGATGAACTGGGCCGTACCGACACCGTGATTGACACGCACAGCGAGCGCCGCCTCGCCACCATTCCTCTCGGCGGAGAAGCGGGCAATACCCAGTTTGACCCGGTCTCCGGCCGCATGTACGTGGATGTGCAAACCCTTAACCGCCTCGTTGCCATAGATCCGAAAACTTGGACCCTGGCAGGGAGCTACGCCTTGCCCGGTTGCGAGCACGATCATGGCTTGTATATAGATAGCCCCCATCGGCTGGCTTTCATTGCATGCGACGGCAACGCCAAGTTGCTCAGTTTTGATCTGAATACAATGAAAGTGACGGGAATCCACTCGGTGGGCCAATATCCTGACGTATTGGCGTTCGACCCAAGCCTCGAACGGCTTTACGTGGCTAGCGAAAGCGGAGTCGTGACGGTGTTTGGGGAGAAGGGACGAGGGGTGGTTAAGCTCGGAGAGGCTTACCTCGCCTTCGAGGCGCATTCGCTGGCGGTGGATGCCGAGCACCGAGTGTACTTCCCTCTCCAGGACCTACGCGGGCACCCTGTTCTTCGCATTATGGCACCCACGATGATCAGCCATTAAGCTCCTCCCTTAACAGCCTTATTCTCCCCGAAAGCCTCTTTGGCAGCGCTCACGAGTGGGCGGCGGAAGGGGCGGCTCGCGTGATAGATCGAGCCGAACAACCCAAGGCATGCAAACTTTTTACCCCGGAACCACTTTGGGGTATGGTGAAGCTGGTGCCGGTATTCAGGCTGCTGGCCCTCGGTTGAGGTTGCGCGATAGCATCAACTTGAGTGTTATTTTGTCGGACCCAGGAGTCAGGCCAAAACCAATGCCGGCTTCAACGTCCACGCCGAGGAAGTTGCTGCTGTAGTGATCCATCACGGCCCAGATTTCGTGAAATTGCTGGTCGTAAGGGAGGAAGCCGCGTAGTGGTCCGAAACCATCGTATTCTTCAGCCGCAATAGCCCACCTGGGGTTCCAGTGATAGGAAATCCGACCAGCCGGATTATATTCAAGATTCCCGAGGCCACCAGCATAGTCCGTATCCACGATCGGATTGTAAATCAAATGCACTCGATTCAGATTCAGCCCCACGATGGGCCTGATCTCGGAGGTGATGGGTCTGGACTCCCAATAGTCGGCATTGACGCTAAATTCAAAATTAACTCCGTAGAAAAACTTATGTTCTTGGGCATGGGGTCGAACGAAGAGTTCTCGGATTTTGAAACCGTTAATCGTTGCGCCGCGCCCTTTCGAGTAGAGGGTGTACACCGGAAGATAAAGTCCCTGCTCAAACCAGGGGGTCACGCCATAGGCCCACTCGGCCGTGCCGTTGACCGAATCGTCCGCAATGATGGCACCGGGGAAAGCCGGGGTTTCCCGGCCAACGGGCGTGAAGTTGGTATGAACCATCAAATTGAATACGCCTGGAGGCTCAATGACCGCGTTATAGACTTGAATCTCATCCGTCTGTGCCAAGGCCAAGGCAGGAGCCATCAGCAGACTCATGAAAATCAGCGCCAAGGCGCGCCGAGAAACTCCCTGAACCGGTTTCATGTGTATCCCCCCAGCAGCATGTCCCATCAAAGCTCAGACAAACACCCGACCGTATCCCGCACCGAAATCTCTTTTACGCTAGGCCCGCTGCTTCGAGGGGACGACTTGCCGACGCATCTCGACCGTCTCGCGCGCTGACCGCTTTCCTAACAATCCGAGTGGCGCACTTCCTTAAGACACCGGTAATATACCGCCTTTTCAGGGCAACGGCCAGATGGCTTTTGTGCGGCTCGCATGGGTTAGGCAACAGCTACTCCGTCGTGGCTTCCGACAGAAATCCGCGAATCTCCCTGAGCACCCGCTCGAACATAGGCATGGTTAGTCGCCCGGTTTGGGTGTTTTGCTGGCTTGGATGATAAGAGGCAAACAAGCGAGGCAGGCCACCGGGTAAAACGTAATTTGCACCATGCCGGAAGTGAAATCGCGCGCGGGGTGGCATGGGAGCGCGAACCGACGCCCAAACCAAGCAGGTATCGAACGCCACCCGCCCCAGGGCCAAAATCACCCGCATATTTTTCAACAGAGCCAACTCACGCTCAAGGTACGGATGGCAATTTCGTAACTCCTGCGGTGTAGGTTTGTTGTCGGGCGGGGCGCAGCGAACCGAGGCTGTGATGTAACAATTGCGCAGGGTGAGGCCGTCCTGCCGATGGCGAGCGATCGGTTGAGAGGCGAATCCGGCCTCGTACAGCGCTTGATAAAGAAAATCACCGGAACGATCCCCGGTGAACATACGACCGGTGCGGTTAGAACCGTGCGCTCCCGGCGCCAGCCCCAAAATGATCAGTTCGGCCGCGAGGTCGCCGAAGCCTGGCACGGGTTTGCCCCAATAGGTCCAATCACGATATTGGCGGCGCTTCTGGGTAGCCACTTTTTGGCAGTATTCGCGGAGTCGTGGGCAAAGCCGGCAGGCGATAATCTGGCGATTGAGCTTTTCCAGCGCAGCTTGCCGGTCAATTCCTTTAGCCGCACGGGATAATGCATTGGCGGGACGGTTTGCCACCGAGAAACATGTTAGGGTTATTCCCCGAGCCGTGTCAATTTCAAGGGTGCCAGTGGAGCTTTCACGTCAGGATGCGTCTTCGCAGTTGGTGGCTCCCGTGGGCGGTCAGGTCATGTTCGTGCCGCTTCGCTCCGAGCGCAGGAGTTGTTTTCCAACCGCACCGGCGACAACGTGGAGACGAGCCGTTACAATACCGGGCGCTTGGATGGAGCGGCTGGGCCTGACCTTGTGTCGGAGCTCCTTCACCGGGCCGCGCAAGCTCATGCATTCTGAAACCCAGCCACCAAGACGCCCAAGCAATTACCTGGATGATGCCGTGGCCATTGAAAGGGTTCAGCTCAGGGTAGAAATCGTCAGGCTCTTGCTGTCGGCGATCGCGCTGCTAACGCTCGTGGCCGTGGTGGCGGGGCTTGCTCGGGCATCGCAGCCGGGCAATGCAGTTCGGAGGGTTGGCAAAAAGCTTGCGAAGGCAGGAAGCGAAGAATCGCTGCCATTAAGAGGGGAGGTGCGCGACCCGACGGGCGCGGCTGTCGTCGGGGCTCAAGTGGCTTTCAAGTCGGCACGCTTTTCCGCGCAGACCACCACCGACCGCCGGGGGCAATTCTTCTTTCGCTCGATACCGTCGAGGAACGGCATTGTGACCGTGACCGCCAGCGGCTTTCGGACGACCCGAAAATTTTGGAGCGGGAGGAGCCGCGAACCGCTGGCCATCACGCTCGAGCCGGCGCTGTTGCGGCAAACGGTAACGGTGACGGCGACGCGCACGCCAACCCCGCTTGGCCAAACCGCCGCCGATGTGCTGGTGCTAACGCCTGAAGAGGTCGCCACAGCGCCGGCTTTGACACTCGATGACATGCTCCGGCAGATTCCCGGCTTCACGCTGTTCCGCCGCTCCGGCAGCCGGACCGCCAATCCGACCTCGCAGGGCGTCTCGCTGCGCGGCGTGGGCGCAAGCGGCGCGAGCCGGGCGCTGGTGATGGCGGACGGCATTCCCCTCAACGATCCCTTTGGCGGCTGGGTCTATTGGGACCGTGTGCCGCGCGCCGCCGTCGAGCGAGTGGAGGTGGTGCGTGGCGGTGCGTCAGACCTCTACGGAACCACGGCCATGGGCGGAGTCGTCAATTTTATTACCCGCAAGGCAAGCCATCCGGGATTGACGCTCGACACCTCGTACGGCAACGAAGACACGCCGGACGCTTCCTTATGGACGGGCGTGAGCTTCGGTGCTTGGAACGCCGCGCTCTCGGCAGAGGCCATGAGCACGGAGGGCTACATTCTGGTCGTGCCGAACGAACGAGGTCGCGTGGACACGCCCGCGGGCCAGGAGCATGAAACGGCGGATTTCCGACTGGAGCGCCGATTTTCAAGCGCCGGAAGCCTTTTTGGCGAAGCTTCCATCTTCCGCGAAACGCGGCAGAACGGCACACCGCTCACTTACAATCGAACCCACTTGCGGCAGCTCGTTTTCGGAGTCCATTGGGCGACGGCTGAAGCGGGGGTGTTCTCGCTTCACGCCTACGGCGGGCCGCAACTGTTCGACCAGACGTTTTCGGCGATCGCGGCCAACCGCAATAGCGAGAGCCTGGTGGATAGCCAGCGTGTGCCGGCTCAGCAAGTCGGCCTCGACGCCCAATGGTCGCGCGCGGTGGGGTCGCGCCAGACGCTCGTGGCGGGTTTCGACGCAAGCGAGGTGCGCGGCGCCAGCGATGAAATCGCGTTCTTCCGCGGCCGCGCCACGCGAGCGACGGGCGCCGGCGGTCGGCAACGCAACGCGAGCGTTTTTGGAGAAGACATCCTCCAGCTTAATCCGCGATGGAGGGCCACCCTCGCGGCCCGGCTGGACGATTGGAAAAATTTCGACGCGCTTTCCACCACTCGTCCGCTCTCCACCGCGGGTCCAGTAACGGTAATTCGTTTCCCGGAGCGCATCGAATCCGCCTTTAGCCCTCGCGTGGCAACGCTTTATCGGCTGACGCCGCGTGTTTCGCTGACCGCATCGGCTTACCGCGCCTTCCGCGCTCCCACGCTTAATGAGCTTTATCGGAATTTCCGCGTCGGCAACGTGGAGACGCTGGCGAATTCCGCGCTGACCGCCGAGCGGCTGACCGGCGCCGAAGCCGGAGCGGAATGGAGCGCGTTTCACCGCAAGCTTAGCGCGCGCGGAACTTTTTTCTGGAGCGATATTTCCGATCCCATCGCCAACGTGACGCTGAGCGTGACGCCCAGCCTCATCACCCGCGAGCGGGAAAACCTGGGCCGAACGCGCTCGCGCGGCTTTGACCTGGACGTCAAGTCGCCGCTCTCCCGGACGTTTTCTCTCGAGGCCGGCTATGAGCTGGCGGACTCGACCGTCGTCAGTTTTCCCGCCGAGCCGGCCCTGGTGGGACGGCGAGTGCCGGAAATTCCCCGCAATTCGTTCAGCTTTCAGGCGCTTTACTCGAACCCTGCGGCGGGCAAGAGCCTTCGACGATGGATTGTTTCTGTTCAAGGACGATTCACCGGCATGGCGTTTGACGACGATCTCAACACTCTTCCGCTTGGCAGCTTCTTCATCGTGGATGCTTACCTTGCCCGACCCCTGGCCCATCAGCTTGAAGCTTACGTGGCGGCTGAAAACCTGAACGACAGCCGGTACGCCATCGCACGAACGCCCGTGCTTGAGGTCGGACCGCCCACGCTAGTGCGAGCAGGCATCCGAATTAATTTGAGCTTGCGCTAGACGGTTTGCCGCCTGTGCTGAGTAAGTCGTTCACCATCAATAACTGGTGAGATGCGGCGCTTGCCGGCCGAACTCGAACATAAATTGTGAATTGGCAATGGCGCCCACATCCGGGCCGCGGCGGTGCGATGGCTGGCGCAACGCAAGAATCAGGCCGCGACCACAAGAGCCGTCGCGCACAGGTTGCCGATACGTGACAGGTAGCCGCGACGGTGTTGTTTATATAGGCTTCACATTTCAGCGAAGGAAAGCACCATAGAGAGGCCATGGCGCACGACATGAAAATGGCAGAACCCGTGCGGTCCTCCGCTGGACACGGCGCGGACAAGGGTCGTGAAGAGCTCGCCACAACTCACATGCCTGCCTCAACTTGACAATGCGCAACGCCTCTCGATAGCATACGAAGCGGTACGCTGCCCACAGCCAAGCGAGCGCGTTTCCGTGGTGAGTGTCAAAAGTGCGAGCCCGCGCCGATGGGCGAAACGGCGGCTTTAGGCCGTTACTCTCTCCCAGAGGACACTCCCAAGGGAGTCGGCGGCGTGAGGCTACAAGGATGCCGTCGGCCGAGGTGGCGCGGCGAACCCGTGACATCCCTTCGATTCCCTACGAGGCCCCAGTGCGTGAGGTTAGCTCGTGACCGACGTCGGCGAAGCCTTCCGTCAAAATGAAATCCTCCTGACCGGCTCCAACGGCTTTCTGGGCAAAGTTGTTTTGGGACTGCTGCTCGACCGTTATCCGCATCTCAAGCACGTTCATTTGTTGCTGCGCCCGGGAACCTATCCGACCGCGGCCGAACGGTTTGAGCATGAGGTTCTGGAATCGCCCGCCTTGGTGGCGCTCGTCGAGCGATTAGGTCGAACTCACCTGCGAAAGAAGGTCACGGTATGGGAAGGAGATGTGGGCGAGGAGGATGCGGGGCTTTCTGCCGGCGACCTCGAACGGTTACGGGGACGGATTCAGGTCATGATCAACTGCGCTGGAAAGGTGGATTTCTTTCCGCCCGTGGATGAGTCGCTTCGCGCCAATGTTGAAGGCGTTGAGCACGTGGTCGGCCTGGCAAAGAAACTGGGCGCCAAGCTGGTTCACGTCTCCACGTGTTTTGTCGCCGGCGAAGCCGAGGGCTTGATTGAGGAAAGTGACGCGATTCTCGGCTTTTATCCTCGCCGAAGCAATGGGCGCGACCTCAGTTTCGATCACCGACGGGAAATCCAATATTTGCGCGATCAAATTCGTTTGATTGAAGAAAGCGCGGAGGGAACCCCGCATCTCAAAGAATCGCGTGAGCGGCGGGTGGCGCTGGGGAGGCGGCGCGCAGAGCATTGGGGGTGGGTGAACACTTACACCTACACCAAAAGCTTGGGTGAGCAGATTATCGCTTCCGAGCCGGATCTCGACTGGGCCATCGTGCGGCCGGCCATTGTGGAGAGCGCGTTGCGGTTCCCCTTTCCCGGCTGGATCGAGGGGGGGCGCACGGCCGCGCCTTTGGTCTTGATGGCGCTTGGAGGAATGAAGCATTGGCCGGTCCGTCGCGACACACCGCTCGAGGTGGTTCCGGTGGATTTGGTGGCTGCGGCCCTGCTGGTCGTGGCCGCCACGGTGTTGTGCGGACGCCATGAGCGGGTTTATCAGTTGGGCACGGCGGACGTTCATCCCATCCGTCTGGGCCCGTTGGTCCATTTGCTGGTCCGAGAATCGCAGCGACGCAACCGTGGCAACGGCGGTGTCTCCTGGATGTTCCGCTGGTGGGTGGGCGCAAGTCCGGCGCGGATAGTTACCGCCTCGGAGATGCGTCGCCGCCGGGAACGTTTTGAGCGGCGGCTCCGCAAGATTCAAAATCTGCTGGAGGGGATGAACCGCATGGCGCGTACGGCCAGCCTGCCGGGCCGGCGGTCGCTGTTCCAACTGACCTCGAAGCTGCGCACGCTGGAATTGCGGGCCAAGTTCCGCGAGCAAACCCTGGATCAGTATCTTCCCTTCGTTTTGCACAATCGCTATATCTTTGAGTCAGAGAACATCCGCGCCGCCTACGCTCGGCTCACGCCGCGTGACCGCGAATTGCTTCCGTGGGATCCGGAGCACATCCACTGGAAGAAGTATTGGGTGGAGCATCAAATCGAAGGCATTGAGAAGTGGGTGCAGCCGGAAGCGGTCAAGGAGTGGGCGTTCAAGATATAATAAGGCGAGGTGCCGGGAGGCTGCTGCGTCGAGTGAACTGAGGCTGAGGCAGGGCCTCTCACGGTGAGCAGCGGCGGCGGAGGCGGGCGCGTCAAGGCCTGCTCGGCGCGGCGGGTAAACGCCCGAAACCTGAGAGGGCGAGATTTCATGCCCACGGAAGTTCATTCCACGGACGCGGCGACGGTCGAAGGTCAAGTTCTGGAAATTGTCCGCCAGTTGTTGACAGAGTTGGGCTCAACCCGCGCCGCCGAGACCGCGACGCTCGACTCCTCGCTCGAACGCGACCTGGGATTGGGCAGCCTCGAGCGAGTTGAGCTTCTTGTTCGCTGTGAACGGTGCTTAGAGGTGCGGGTTTCTGACGAGGCTCTTCAACGCGCCGAAACCCCGCGCGAATGGGCCAAAGCCATCCTGTCCCGGACAGGCGCTCCTTCCGCCGCGAGCCGTTATCGCATCGCGCAACCCTCGCGCCTGCCTC
>JAKASC010000094.1 GCA_021828245.1 Acidobacteriota bacterium | reverse complement strand
ACCTGCTGTTTCCGGCTTGTCAGCGCCATGGTGAGCCTCCGGCGCGAGATTCATCCCGCGCCATTTTCGGGAACTATTCTAGGCGAAAGAAAAGCGAATTGCAAGCAAAATTTCCAGGGAAGCGTGCCGATTTGCTCTCCGTCCCAAAAGCCTCCCAGGTCGAACCAAGGCAAAGTGATAGAATGTACGGTTGATGACTGCTGGCACCCGTGGTGTGAATCAACCTAATTCTATGTGCGATGAACTGCCGAGACCGTTCCGGCATCAGAAGGCGGATTCGGATGTTGCGTACCGTCACGGCCAGCCTGTTTCAATGAGGTGAAACGTGAGCACGGCTGTCATGGCCCATCGGCTTCAGTTTGCGCTGACGGTCATGTTTCATTACCTCTTTCCCATTCTCACGATGGGGTTGGGGTTTTTCATCGCCCTGCTGTCCACGCTGGAACTTGTCACCGGCGAGAGCCGATACGGTGCCGCGGCCAAATTTTGGGCCAAGATTTTTGCCATCAATTTTGCCCTCGGTGTGGTGACGGGCATTCCGCTGGAGTTCGAGTTCGGCACCAACTGGAGCCGCTTCTCGAGCTATGGTGGCAGCGTCTTCGGCCAGACTTTGCCGCTGGAGGGCGTTTACGCTTTCTTCTTGGAATCCGGATTCCTTGGGTTGTTCCTTTTTGGCGAAGGAAGAGTTTCCCGCGTCGTGCATTGGCTCGCGGGGGTGGGCGTGGCGATTGGGTCGCTGTTGTCGGGATATTTCATCATCGCTGTCAACGCCTGGATGCAGCATCCGGTGGGTTATCGGCTGGCATCGGATGGCACATTGCACTTGGTCTCGTTTTGGGCCGTCCTGCTCAATCCCTATGCGGGGTGGCAGTATGCGCACACCATCAACGGCGCTCTGCTAACAGCGGCTTACGTCATGGGGGCGGTAGGCGCCTTTTATTTATTATGCGGACGACACCTGGAGTTCGGCCGTCAGACCGTGAAAATGGCGATTCTGGCCGGGACGATTCTTTCTCTCACTCAATTGTTTCCCACAGGGGATTTTAACGGGGCGGACGTGGTGCGGTATCAGCCGGTCAAGCTGGCGGCCATGGAAGGGCTGTTCAAAACCCAACAGGGTGCTCCGTTGGCCATCATCGGGATGCCGGACACCACCCATGCGCGCCTGCTCGATCCAATCTTTGTCCCTGACACGCTCAGCTTTTTGGCTTACGGCAATTTTCACGCGACGGTGAAAGGGCTGATGGACTATCCGCGTGACCTCTGGCCTCCGGTGGACCTGACTTATTACGCCTACCACATCATGGTGGGCCTGGGAACGATTTTTATCGCGCAGATGCTGCTGGGTTTGTTTTTATTGTGGCGCCGCCGGCTCTATTCGGCTCGCTGGTTCTTGTGGACTTTAATGCTCGCGCTTCCATTTCCCTATATCGCCAACGAAGCGGGGTGGATGGTGACCGAAGTCGGGCGACAGCCGTGGTTGGTTTATGGCTTGCTGAAGACGGCAGCAGGAACTTCCGCCAATGTGAGCGGCGGCGAGGCCGTCTTTACTTTAATCGGCTTTTGCGGGATTTACGCCCTGTTGAGCTTGTTATTTGTGTTTCTTGTGGGACGTGTCATCCACCAAGGGCCGGAAGAAGCCTCTCCGGCAGCGTGATGTCGGAAAAGGGAAGGTTGAAGCCGTGAACGTTGTCTGGTTTTGGACCCTTGCCGTCATGCTGACCGTCTATGCCGTGCTGGACGGCTTCGATTTAGGCGTCGGCGCGGTTCATTTATGGGTTGCTCGATCGAATGAGGAACGCCGCGTGGCCTTGAATGCCATCGGCCCGGTGTGGAATGGCAACGAGGTTTGGCTGATCGCGGCTGGAGGTATGATGGTGGTGGCGTTCCCAGGGGTGTACGCCTCCGGCTTCAGCGGTTTCTATCTGGCCCTCATGCTGGTTCTTTGGTTGCTCATTTTACGAGGCGTCTCCATTGAATTCCGCCACCAAATTGACCATCCGATGTGGCGGGCGCTCTGGGATGCCGGCTTTGGGGTGAGCAGCTTGTTGCTGGCGTTGCTGTTGGGAGTGGCCCTCGGCAACGTCGTCCAGGGATTACCGATTGAGGCCGATGGATTCTTCCAAGGCAGCTTCGCCCTGCTACTGAATCCCTACTCATTGCTGACCGGCCTGCTCAGCCTGGTGGTGCTCGGCTGGCACGGAGCGAATTATCTTCGCATGAAATCTGAGGGCGCACTGCTGGCGCGCGCCCGCCGGGCGTCGGTGTGGTTGTTTTGGCCGACTGTCGCGCTGGCAGTGTTGACTACCGTCGCCACATTTCACGTCAAGCCGAACGCCGCCGCCAATTTCTTCACTCATCCCCTCGCGTTTATTTTTCCGGCGCTGGCCGCCGCAGGTTTTGTCGGAGCGTTGGTTTTTCACCGCGATCCGACGGACCGGTGGCCATTTTGGATGTCCACGCTGGTGATCATTTGCCTGTTGGTGACGGCAGGGGCAACGATTTTCCCCAACCTTCTCACCTCGACGCTCAATCCCGCCTGGAGCTTGACGGTCTATAACGCCGCTTCTTCGCCGCGCGCCCTGCGCGACGCCTTTATCGCCAATGGCTTGGGTATGATCGGTGTGGTGGTTTATACAACCTATGCCCATCGCGCCTTCCGAGGCAAAGTACGCCTCGGCAGCCACGGCTATTGAGGTAAGCAGCGCCCGTTGGATCAGGAATGACGGCGAGTGAAGTGCGCCCCAGTCCGAGCTGAGGCGGGAGCAGCGGAAGTGATTCTGTGCGGAGGCGGCGGCGATGCGGGGCCGCGCAAAATCGTCTCGACCTTCGGGAACAAGTTCAGAGCCTTTTCGACTTGCGGGTCGCCGCGCATCTCGGCTTCGTTGCCGGCCTTAAGTCCATAGACGAGGTTAAGGAGCGCAGCGCGAATGCGCAACTTCAACCAAGCCTGGTCGGCGCTCCAGTAAGGTTCTGGAGCGCGGACGCTATGCCGGTAGAGATACTGGCGAAAAGTCTCCAGCACCTTGGCATCCGGCTCAAACGAGCGTGGGATCCGTTCGTGGAGGGTCAAATAATCCGAAGCGAAGCTGGTAAAATATCCGCCTTGCCCTAGGAAGCTCATCCACGGGTCCAGCACGACGCCCGGAATGGCTACGTCCGGCGTGATGCCCCCGCCGCCTCGCAGCGGGCGGCCGTCGTCGGTATGGAAGACGGAAGCCGCGCCGAGGTCTAAATTCCCTCCCGCGAGGGCGGTTCCCGGCAACGGACGTTGGATGGAGCGGCCGCTGGGCGTGAAGTATTGCGCGGTCACCAGCGCCAACCCCGTATGGTCGGAAAGCGGAAAGACAGACTGCACCAGGCCCTTGCCAAACGTCGGCTCGCCGGCAATCACGGCCCGGTCGTGCTCTTCAAGCGCCGCCGCCAGAACCTCCGCGGCGCTAGCCGTGCCCCCGTTCACCAGAATGACCATCGGAAAGGTGAATCGCGCCGGAGCCTGAATCGTTCGCTCAATTTGCGGCTTGACCGCTCGGCCGCGAATCGTCAGAACCACTTCGCCGGGTTTCAGAAACAGGCTGGCGACGCGAACCGCAGATGCGACAAGACCACCGTGGTTGTCGCGCAGATCCAGGAGCAGTCCTTTGAGTTGCGCTCCCCCCAGCCGCTCGATGGCATTGTAAACCTCCAGGGGCGTCTTCGATTCGAAGCCCGAAATGTGAATGTAGCCAATGTCACGGCGACGGAATTTGAAATCGAGATCCACCGTCGGCAACGCCACTTCCGCCGGTTCAAGTTGGATGTCCTGAGCGACAAAATGACCGGGATGAATGACGCCCAAGCGCACCGGATGGGAGCGCGCCCGCCGCAGCAACTGGATCAACGAGCGAAAGCCTAAGACGTCCAGCCGCTGGCCGTTAACCGACACAATGCGGTCGCCCGGCCCCAAGCCGGCGCGCCAAGAAGGAGAGCCTGGGGCGGTTTCGAGTACCAGGACCTTGCCCGGGGTGACGTATAAAATCGAGCCGAATCCGAGCGCCTCGCCCCGCGCCTGCTGCTGCAACATCGCAAATTGTTGCTGATCAAAGAACGCGGAAAACGGGTCGAGGGACGCCAGCATGCCTCGAATACCGCCCTCAAAGATTAGCTCGTTCGGGTCAACCGGTTCGGCGGCATGGGCCTGAATGAGCGCATAAACCCGGGCGAACTTGACATCCGCTTGAGCCACCGGATCGGGTGGCGCGTGCCCCTGCCCGAAGGCAACGGCGGCTGCTCCTAACATGCAGCCAAGCAGCCCGATCTTCCAGCCGACAAAAAGGTAACGCGCTCTCATCGCCCGATGCTTCAGTATAACGTAGATGCCAAATGGCGCCGAAAAGGAGGGTCAGCCAAGGCGACGTTCTATAATTTCCCGGTGCATCGCGGCCGCAACGTCGTCGCGCTTGATAATTGCCTCGCGTTTCGGAACCGCGCGGCCGTTGGAGGAGCCCTGATTGATGGCCGAAGCGCGCTACGCTATACTGAAGAAGAGTTAAAAGCGACCTTCAGGGCAGGGTGAGGAAGAGAGATATCGGTCTTCCAATTCCCGATCGGCGGTAAAGCCCGCGAGGGGTGCGAAGGAACCGTAAGGAATCGTGTTTTACGGCAAGACGGTCCTTTGAACCCCATGAGCCAGTGAAATTCTGGAGCCGACGGTACAGTCCGGATGGAAGAAGGTCATGGCTGAACTCTGGTCAGGGGGTAAGTCCGCCGAAGGCCTCGGTGGCTCGCCGGCCATTTTCAGTCCGAAGAATTCACCCGCCCTGAAGTTATAGCTTTTCGTCCAATTGGGAAGGGAAGTCGGAGAGCTTGCACCAGCGCGATACGGGTCTCCGCGCGGGCAATCCGACGCCCAAAGGATTGGCTGCTCCAAATAGTAGCCGGGCTCTTGCAAGGCCGTGCGGAGGACAGGAAAGAGCTGCGATGTTTACCGGTCTCATTGAAACTACCAGCCTGATTTTGCAAGTGCGCGATATAGAAGGTCAGCGTTGGTATCGGGTGGCACGTCCGCGCGGCTGGCGGCTTCAGGTGGGCCAAAGCGTGTCGGTGGACGGTGTCTGCTCCACTGTGCAGCGGATAAATGGCCGGTGGTTTCAGGTGGCCTACATGCCGGAGACGCTTCGCAAGACCACGCTCGGCGAACGAAAGGTGGGCGATGGCGTCAATCTTGAGCGCAGCCTCACGTTGCAAACCCTCTTGGGAGGGCACTTGGTCATGGGCCATGTGGACACGACGGCGAGGATCATCGGCATTCGAGAGGACGGCAGCGCCAAGATTTATGAGTTCCACATCCCTCGGCGCTTCGCCCGCTACGTGGTTCCGAAGGGTTGCATTGCCGTGGATGGTATCAGCTTGACGGTTGTAGATGCGGGGCGCGACCGGTTTACAACGTCTTTGCTCCCGTACACTCTTCGCTGCACGACGCTGGGAGGCAAAAAGGCTGGCGACCGCGTCAACATTGAAACGGACATCCTGGCTAAATATCTCGAAAAGTTGGTGAAGGAACAGCGATGAAGCCTCGTCGCGACATGACGGATGCCGCTTCGCTGCGCATAAGCCGCGAGGTGGCGCAAGCTGCTCGCGTGGCGGTGATTCGCTCAAACTTCCACCGCGCAATGAGCGAGCGCTTGGAGCAAAAATGCGTGGAAACGCTGGTTCAAGGAGGTCTTCCGCGGCAGAACATTAATCGGGTTGTTGTCCCCGGATGTTTTGAAATTCCGTTCGTGGCGCAGCGCCTCGCCGCAACCCACAACTACAGCGTCTTGATTGCCTTGGGCGTGGTCGTCCGGGGGGATACGTACCATTTCGAGCTGGTCGCCAATGAGTGCGCGCGTGGGGTGATGCAGGTTTCGCTCGCCAACGACATTCCGATTATTTTTGAGGTTCTGGCGGTTTATCGCCTCCGTGACGCCGCGCGCCGCTCGGCGAACAATTCATCCAACAAGGGAATCGAGGCGGCCCACGCGGCGTTGCAATTGCTCCAAACGATGCGCGAGATCGAGAGGAAAAAGTAGGTTATGGCCAAGTTTGAGAACATTGAGCGCGCCCTGCGAGATATTCGCCGAGGCCGCATGGTGATTGTCCGCGATAGCCTGGAACGGGAGAATGAAGCCGACTTGGTGATGGCGGCGGAAGCGGTCACGCCGCGTGACATCAATTTCATGATTAAGGAAGGCGGCGGCTTGATTTGCGTCGCCCTGACTCGCGAGCGGGCGGCCAAATTGGGCCTTGCGCCCATGGTGACAACGGACGATAACACCACCCCGTTTGGTTGCGATTTTACGGTGTCGGTGGACGCGCGGCGCGGTGTGACCACGGGCATCTCAGCCGCCGACCGAGCCACTACCGTGCGGCTGCTGGCTGCCGCTTCAACCCGCCCTTACGACCTGATTCGGCCCGGCCACGTATTCCCGGTCCGCGCCCGGGCTGGCGGCGTGTTGACCCGAGCCGGGCACACCGAAGCTGCGGTGGATTTGGCCAGGTTGGCCGGACGGATGCCCGTCGGGGTCATGTGCGAAATTCTCGACGCTGAAGGCGGACCGGCGCAGGCTCGGACCCTCGTGCGCTTGGCGCGGCGGCACAACCTGCAAACCCTCACCATTGAGGAGTTGATTGATTACCGTCGTTACCATGAGAAATTGGTGGAACGCGTCGCCAGCGCTCAACTCCCGACGGAGTTCGGAACCTTTGTGGCTCATGTCTATGAATGTCCCTCGCAGAATCGCGAGCACCTGGCCCTGGTCATGGGGAAATTGTCGCCGGGGCGGCCGGTTTTGGTGCGGGTTCATTCCCAGTGCTTGACCGGCGATACGCTCCACTCGCTTCGCTGTGATTGCCGCGAACAGCTTGAAACCGCCATGCGAAAGATCGGAGAGAAGGGCGAAGGCGTCATTGTGTATCTCAGCCAAGAGGGTCGCGGCATTGGCTTGGCCAACAAGATTCGGGCCTATTCTCTTCAGGACAAGGGGCTCGATACCGTTCAAGCCAATGAGCATCTGGGCCTTCCCGCCGATATGCGAGATTACTCGGTCGGCGCGCAAATCTTGGCCGACCTGGGAGTGCGGAAAATGCTGCTTCTCACCAACAATCCCCGCAAGGTTTCAGGCATTGAACGCTACGGGTTGAGGATTCTCAAGCGGGTCCCGCTCGAGATTCCACCTCACGACCACAACCGCGCCTACCTGAAGGTCAAAAAAGACAAGCTGGGGCATTTGCTCAGCAAGGTGCAGTAGGCATGGTGGATGACCCTCGAGGCGAGGCGTTGATGCATGAGGCGCTGCGCCTGGCGCGGCTGCCGAAGGTTTTGCCCTATCCCAATCCCTGGGTGGGATGTGTGGTGGTGAGCAACGGTCAAATCGTGGGCCGCGGCTTCCATTGCGGCCCGGGAACCGATCACGCGGAAGTGATGGCCTTGAAAAAGGCCGGGGCCAAAGCTCATGGGGCAGCTCTGTACGTGACGCTCGAGCCCTGCTGCCATTATGGACATACGCCGCCCTGCACCGATGCCATTCTACAAGCCGGAATCAAAGAAGTGCATTACGCCCTCGCCGACCCGAACCCGCTCGTTCGCGGCCGCGGGGGGCGAATACTTCGCGCCCAGGGCGTAGTGGTTGACTTCGGCCTTTCTAAGCAGCGCGCCCGTGCATTAAACGAGGTCTATCTCAAGTACAGAGCCACCGGGCTCCCGTTTGTCACCGCTAAAATCGCCGCGTCGCTCGATGGCAAGATTGCCACTCGCACCGGCCAGTCAAAATGGATCACTGACACTCGGGCGCGCGCCCAAGCTCGGCTCCTTCGGGCTCAGCATCAGGCTGTTGTGGTGGGAATCAACACAGTCCTCGCCGACGACCCGCATCTGGGATGCCGGGGGGCGTGCTTTCCAGATCCGTGGCGCGTTATCCTGGATTCCCGATTGCGCATTCCGCTCACGAGTCGCGTGGTCAGGTCGGGCAAGTGTATTGTCGCGTGCAATGCCCATGCCGACATGAAGAAAATCAGGCAACTTGAGCAAAGAGGGGTGAAGGTTTGGAAATTTCCCGGCCGCAGAGTTCCCTTGATGTCATTGCTCAAGCGGCTGGCGGGCGAGGGGATGATTAGCGTTTTGGTGGAAGGAGGCAGCACCGTGATGGGAAGTTTTTTTGACGGCCATGCCGTGGATCGCGTTTATTGGTATTTGGCTCCCATCATCCTAGGTTCAGCCAAAAGCCTGAGCGCTGTCGGCGGGCGCGGTGCCGCGCAACTCCGTTCCTCGATTCGGCTGCGGCATGTTCAAATCTTGCCGGCAGGCCGGGGCTGGGTGCTTCGCGGCAATGCGAGCCGATGGGCTCTTGATGGTCGAGAGCATTGAATTCAAGGTTCATCACCAAGCGCAACGTTGCCGGGACAACGATTTTGGGATTGAAGCGCCAGCGCGGATTACTATCACCCGGTCATAACAGAAAGCGAGGGCGGCGTAGCCAGGCCGCCGCGCCGCTGAATTCCGGCTTTGCCGCCATGACTCGTGCGCCAATGTGGACCTCGGCCTCGGAGCGATGCACGGTTCACTTCTTCAGCCCAAAGCAATAGACCTGCGAGTCATGGTCCACCGCATAGACGCGGCCATTCGCCACCGCCAAACCGCTGAAATGCACCCAGCTCGTCATCGCGTCTCCACTGTTATAGAGCACC
>JAKASC010000093.1 GCA_021828245.1 Acidobacteriota bacterium | reverse complement strand
GGAAGGGCCAATGGGAGGCGCTTCGGCGGGACGGCTACTGCTCCACGGTTTCGCTCGAAACCCATTACCGCAAACCCGGCACCAGCAAAGCGGAGAGCACGCGCCTATCCCTCCAGGCTTTGCTCAAACTTCTCCGTCTCATCGGCTGCCCAACTGAAATGGTTTCTTGACCGGCGCCGAAAACCCCGGAGGCAATCCTGAGCATGTTTGCGCAGCGCACAAACTGGCCGCTTACCCCGAACCGCCTCAGCGTGGCGGTGGCCGAACGCCGCAGCCAAGGCCGCCCACTTCTCGACCTCACGGAGTCGAATCCCACGCGCTGCGGGTTTGCGCCGGAGGCGCAAGAGATTCTCAAGGCCCTGGCGAGTGAAGAGGCGTTGCGCTACGAGCCGGATCCGCGAGGGCTTCTCGCGGCGCGCCAGGCGGTGGCCGGCTATTACGCCGAGCGGGGCGTGGCGCTTTCGCCCGACCAGATTTTTCTTACCACCAGCACCAGCGAGGCTTACTCGTACCTTTTCCGCCTGCTGGCCGATGCGGACGATCAGGTGCACACGCCCCGACCCAGCTATCCGCTGTTCGATTATCTGGCGACGCTGAATGACGTCCGGCTCAGCGCCTACGCTCTGCGCTACGCCCAGGGCTGGCAGTTGGATGCCGCCTCGCTCGCGGCTTGCCTTACGTCGCGGAGCCGCGCGGTGCTGGTGGTGCACCCCAACAATCCGACGGGGTCGTTTGTTCGCCGGCCGGAGCTTGACGTTTTGGTGGAATATTGCCGCGCCCACGGCCTGGCCCTGCTCGCCGATGAGGTGTTTGCTGATTACGCCCTGGCGCCGGATGCCCAGCGTGTGGCCACTCACGCCGGCGTTTCCGAGGTTTTAACGTTCACCCTGAGCGGGCTTTCCAAAATCTCCGCTCTGCCTCAAATGAAACTCGCCTGGATTGTGGCGAGCGGTCCGCCGGAGGTTTTATCCTCTGCCGTGAAACGGCTGGAAATCATCGCGGACACCTATCTTTCCGTCAGCATCCCCATGGCGGCCGCGTTGCCTCGCCTCTTAGAGCTTCGAGGCTCCCTTCAGCCGCAAATCCTCGCTCGACTCCGCCAGAACCTTAGCCAGCTTGACGCCATCCTTGGGCCTCGCTCGCCCATCACGCGCCTCTTGGTCGAAGGCGGCTGGTACGCCGTTCTGCAGATTCCCTCCATTCGCTCCGACGAGGCTTGGTGCGTGGAGTTGGTTCAAGGAGAAGGCGTGTTGGTCCATCCCGGCCACTTTTATGATTTTCCCACGGAGGGTTACTTGGTGCTGAGCCTGCTGCCGCCCTCGGATATCTTCGCCGAAGGCGTGACACGATTGGCGCGCACCATCGAAACCCAGGTCTCTTAATCCTGCGGGGAGCGTGCCGCGCCCACGGCCCTCATCGGAGGACACTGCGGAGAGAACCCATGAGCGCTTTGGGCTCGAAACGAAAGATGGCCTCTCGTGTCGTAGGTTGTCGCCTGGCTCAACCGACTTTGCTCGTGAAAAAGGGCGCCAGTTTTTTATAGGTCGTGGAGAGGTCTTCCGGCAGAACGCGAGTCTCCGCCGTCACCGTCATAAAATTGGTGTCCCCGGCCCATCGCGGAAGGACGTGGAGGTGAAGATGGCGGTCAATGCCGGCTCCGGCTGAGCGTCCGATGTTGATGCCCAGGTTGTAGCCATTGGGATGATAGTTGGCTTCCAAGGCGCGCTCCAGGTCGCGCGCCAAAAGCGCCATCTCGGTGAGCGTCTCGGTCGTTGCCGAGTTGAGATCGCCGACGTGGGCGTATGGGACAATCATGCAATGCCCGGTCGTATAAGGATAGCGGTTGAGGACAAGGTAATTGTGGCGCGCTCGGTGAAAAATCAGGTGTTCGGGGTCGTGGCGAACATCCGCCTGCGCCATCTCGCACAACACGCAGCGCTGCTCATCGGAATTCTGATTGACGTATTGGTAGCGCCAAGGCGTCCAGAGGTAATCCATGGATCGGGTCTGCTTCCCGCGGCTCAGGCAGGCATGGAAGGCGTCGGGTTGGCCGGCGAGGGATTTTCCGCCGCCGGGGCCGGTGGCGCGGGCTGGCCGGAGTTGATTAAATTCTTCAATTCTCGGCTGGGCTTAAAGTAAGGGATGGTTTTTGCGGCCACCTCCACCCGCTCGCCCGTTTTGGGATTCCGCCCCACTCGCGCCCGGCGTTGTCGGGTGCGAAAGCTTCCGAAGCCTCGGATTTCAATCTTCTCGCCCCGTTGGAGGGATTTGATGATGCCGTCGAAGACGGTCTCCACAATCAGCTCGGAATCTTTGTGATTGAGCTCGCCGGCTTTTGCAACGTCTTCGATGAGGTCAGCCTTCGTCATAATTGAATCCTCCTTCGATGCTCGTGAGGCTTAGAATTTCCGCCGGTGCTCGGCCGCGGGACGATGGAAAGCGGGCCGCTCAACGTCTGGCTAACCTTCCGTCTCGCCACGGGCGCGCGCGACGGTCGCAGAGGTAATTCCTGCCGACGAAAGCGCCTCAGCCATCCTCGAAAGCGGCGGTGATTCCTTCGATTTTCCTGGGCCCTCTTGGCTCGCGGCGCGGTCGGCCGAGCGCAAGCTCAGCCCAATCTTCTTCTCTTCCCGATTCAGGCGAACGACTCGGAATTGATGCTCGCTCCCGACCGCCGGAAAGACCGTCTCGCCGTTCTTCCCTTGCGGCTCGAACTCCGAAGCGTGGCAGAGTCCTTCAATACCCTCTTCGATTTCTACAAATACTCCGAACGATGCTTTTCGGATGACCTTGCCTCGAACCCAATCGCCGACAGCAACTTTGTTGAAAAAGCTCTCCCAAACATCAGGCTGGAGCTGCTTCAGGCCTAGAGCAATCCGTCGCTTGGCCGGGTCAAGCTCCAATACCACCGCTTCCACCTCTTGCCCCTTCTGCAGCATTTCCGAAGGATGCCTGACCTCCTTCGTCCACGAAAAGTTGGAGACGTGAATCAAGCCGTCAATGCCGTCTTCGATTTCGACGAAGGCGCCAAAGTCCGTGAAATGCCGCACCCGCCCGCGCACCACGGAGCCCACGGAGGCGCGCTCGGCGAAAGCTTGCCAGGGATCGGGAAGCGCCTGGCGGAGGCTCAGGGAGATGCGCCGCTGCTCGCTGTGGATCTCCAGAACCCGAACCTCCACGTAGTCGTCTTGCTTCAGAATTTTCGAGGGGTGGCGCATCCGCTTGCCCCACGACATTTCGGAAACGTGAATCAGGCCCTCGATGCCCGGCTCAAGCTCCACAAAAGCGCCGTAGTCGGTCAGGCTCACCACGCGCCCTCGAACCAGACTCCCCGGCGCGTAGCGCGACTCGGCGTCTTCCCACGGGTCGGGCAAAAGCTGCTTTACGCCCAGCGAGATGCGTCCTTTCTCTCGGTCAAACTTCAATACCTTGACCTGGACTTCCTGACCCACTTGCACCACTTCGGAAGGATGGTTCACCCGCCTCCAGCTCAGATCCGTGACGTGGAGCAGGCCGTCCATCCCGCCCAGGTCCACAAAGGCGCCATATTCGGTAAGGTTTTTGACCCGGCCAGTCAGCACCGCGCCCTCCGTCAACTGCTCGAGCAGCGCCGCCTTCCGCCTTTGTAATTCCTGCTCCAAAACGGCGCGCCGGCTCACCACCACGTTGCCGCGTTTGCGATTGAGCTTGATGACCCGGCATTCGATTTCCTGCCCTACCAGTTCGTCGGGATTGGGATGGGCTCGCAAGTCAGCCTGCGAGCCGGGCAGAAAGGCCTTCACGCCGAGGTCCACCACCAACCCTCCCTTGATTCGCTCCAGAACTCGGCCACGGATGGGAGTTTCCTCGTGGAACGACCGCTCGATCTCTTCCCAAATCTTTTCATAGACGGCCTTGCGGTAAGAGACCGCGACGGTTCCCTCTTGCTCATCGAAGCGTTCCACCCAAACATCCACCGTGTCGCCGACCTGCACCTTGAGGTCGCCTTCGGGGGTGAGGAACTCAATGCGGGGGATGGCCGCTTCGCTCTTCAGACCCACGTCTACAAAGACGTCGTTGTCGGTGATGTTCAAGATTTGTCCGCGAACAATTTCCCCTCGGCTTAGCGGAGGCGCAGCCCCCACCGACTCCATGAGGCTGGAGATTTCTCCCGCTTCGAGCGTCGCTTCAGATTCGGCCTCCGCCGCGGACTCCGGCGCTGTTGGTCCGGCATCGGCTGAGGCCTCGGCTTCGACGAGCGAGGCATCGCTGGTTGTCGGCAGACGAGATAGGCCGTTCTGACCCGGTTCGCTTGGGGTTTGAGACTTTGCAGAGTCCCGCGCTAACTCCACGGAACTCCCCTCAGTGTCCAAAGACATGCGCTCACCCTCCGCACCCGGGACCCAACGCCAATCGCAAAATGAAACGTTATTCTACCGTCTATAGAATTTGGAAGTCAACGCGGATAAATCGTGCCCTGTCAGGGGAGGAACTTAGAGGCCGAGAAAGCCTCCGCGCGAATCCGTTGCCGTGATGGCCGCTTCGCTACCGGCTCGCTTAGCTGCAATCGGCTAACGCCTGCGGTCAGCGTGGGGGGTGCGGCAACGTATGTCGGGGGGCGGATTCGGTTGCGGCAGGCCCGTTTCTGTGATAGTGTCCCGCGTATTACAAGGCCGGCGCAGGGCTGCCCATGCCACGACGGACCTCCAACGAATGTCATCCTGCGCCCAAGGGCGGCCGCCATGCGCTGCCGGGGGGGAAGGCCATGCGCCATCTGATTTGCAAGGCGCGTTCAATCCCGCATCGAATCCAGCCCATTAACGGAGCGGCGCGAACCATGAAGCGCAAAATTGCCGCAGCGCTGTGCGTCGTGGGGTTGGGGGTGGTGACCGCGCGGGCGCAGCAGCCCCGCCTCACCATCTACAACCAGAATTTTGCCGTCGTCCGCGTGGCGGTGCCGCTCGATTTGAAAGCCGGGCTCAATCGCATTCGGCTTTCCGACGTGACCGCCTATCTAGAGCCGGACTCGGTGATTCTGCGCGACCCGACCGGCCAATATCCTCTACGCATTTTGGAGCAGAACTATCGCGCTGACCCGGTGACTCAAGGCAGCATGTTGCAAAGGTATGAAGGAAAGACCATCAATTTCCTGGCCGTGCAGGACGGCCACACTCAAATCATCTCCGGCAAGATCATCCGCAGCGGATACGTGCCGCCCGGCCCACCCTACAATCCTTACCAGCCGGGCTATACCATGCAGCCGCAGATTCCGCTCGGGGCGCGCCAGCCGATTATTGAAGTCAACGGCCAACTCCGATTCTCCTTGCCCGGCCAGCCGCTGTTCCCGGCCCTCGCCGAGGGAAGCATTCTGAAGCCTATCCTGAGTTGGGTGATTCAAAGCCCAAACGCCGGGCACGTCAACGCCCAACTGAGTTACATCACCGGCGGCATGGACTGGGACGCCACTTACAACGTGATTGAACCACGGCAAGGAAAGACGCTGGCGCTGGTGGGGTGGGTCACAATGCACAACAACAGTGGCATGACCTTCCACAACGCTCAAGTTGATTTGATGGCTGGGACGCTCCATAAGCTTCCGCCGCAACCTTACGGTTATGCGGGCGGCGTGCCGGGCGGCATACCGGGCGGCCTGATGGCCGGCCCTCAGCCTTCGCTCGTAACGCAGCAGCCGTTCGATGAGTATCATCTTTATACCCTCCACCGCGCGGTCACGTTGCGAAATCAGGAGACCAAACAAATCGAGTTCATCCACGCGAGCGGCATCCGCTTTCGCCGCTACTACGTCTATGACGGCGTTTATATTCCGCCCAATCAATACAACGGCTGGAACATGGACATGATCCGCCAGAATCGCGATTACGGCACCGAGTCCACGCATCAAGTGCGAGTGATACGTTCTTTCGCCGACACCGCCGCCAATCACCTGGGGCTGCCGCTGCCCGCCGGACGCCTGCGCTTTTACCGCGAAAATAGCGGCGGCAATTTGGAATTTTTGGGCGAGGCGCGCGTTCAGCACACGGCGGCCAATGACCGCGTCCGTGCCTACACCGGCAACGCTTACGACCTTTCCGGCGACCGGCGGCGGACAAATTACGTGATTGATACGTTCCGGCACACGCTCGACGAATCGTTCGAAATTCGCCTGCGTAGCCACAAGCCGCAGCCGGTGGAGGTTCGCGTCATCGAGCACCTCTACCGCGGCCGAACCTGGCAAATCCTTCAGCATTCCGATCCCTTTGTGAAGCAAAGCAGCCAGATTATCGAGTTTCGAGTTCAAGTGCCGGCGAATGGCGAAAAAACCCTCACCTACACGGTGCATTACACGTGGTAAACGGAAGCTCTCGCGCAATGCGGCCGGCGAACCGGGCGGAGGATGACCTCGCGCATGGCGTCCCGCGCATCGCGCATCCTCACGGCCGGGGCATGGGGCGAGCGCGATTTCGCGTCGCTCGATGGCTG
The DNA here is from genome assembly GCA_021828245.1 of Acidobacteriota bacterium. GTDB lineage: Bacteria > Acidobacteriota > Terriglobia > UBA7540 > UBA7540 > JAKCCV01. The sequence continues at coordinate 2,309 of JAKASC010000093.1, read as the reverse complement.
GCGCTCGCGGCTCTTGGCCTGTTTTGCGCCTCTCGCTCTGGGATGAGCCGGTCCGGTCCCGCGGATACAACATGGATTAACTCGGTGGCGGAAGACCATGCCGGCACCGTCTGGGCCACAGGCGTAGATAACAAGCTTTACCGATGGCAAGACGGCCGCTGGGTGGTCGCGCCCGGCGCCATTCCCAACGGCACCGTACTCCAGGTAGCGCCTGGACCCGAGGGCGGCGTGGTGGTGGTTTGGAACTTGGGTGCTGGTGGGGATGGGTTCACCTGGCAGCGCGGCTCGGAGGTAAAGGTTCTGGGGGAGGTGCGCATCCGGCCGCGGCCTTATTTCTTCTTCCCGCGACCGGTGGGTTCTGCCCAGGTCATCCCGACCGCGGAGGGCAGCCTCCTGTTCACGGGCCAACAGCCGCGCATCTATCGCCTGGGACCAAGCGGCAAGGCGCGCCTCGTTTACACGCTTCAGCCCTCGCAGTACTTGCCCCACCGCGTGTTCATGAACCAGCAGGGACAGCCTTATCTGGCCCTTCGCGGAACAACGGACCCAGCGGGGCGAACTTGGATCTGGTCGGGCTATCCGGTTCGGATGGTTGTGGGAAGCGCCATCATGCGCGGTTTTCTCATCTATGACCGTGGCCATTTCGCTTACCATCCGCAAATTCCCGGCCTTCCGAGCGGCCAGCTTTCGTCAGTGAGCCGCTGGGACGAGCATCATTTAGCCGCAGCGGTGTTTGGACAGGGCCTTTACCTGATTAACACCACCACGCTCACGGCTCGCCGGCTGCGTTCGGGCCACCCTCGGTCGTTCCGATTTATCCAGAGAGTGTTTCGTGCCGGAGGCCGGCAGTACGTGGTGGCCTCGGTGTTTCACGGGCCGGTCGCGGAGAATCGCCAGCATCGGCTGTGGGGGATTCTGTGGCGTTACCGGGGCGGGCGATGGCAGAGAGTTCTCACCGGACTCGATGAGTTGAACGCTTTTGATTTTCAGTCGTTGCGCCCGTGGCTTGTAACGCGCCAAGGACTCTGGCTTGGCGCCTGGGGCACGGGCTTGTGGTTTGTTCCGAGGGGTCACGCTTTGCCGAGGCTCATCAACTGGCAACAGGGCTTTCCGCTCGATACCGTCAGCCGATTATTCCCGCTGCCGGGCGGCCAGTTCTTGGCGGTGGACTTGGTTCGAGCCCGCACCGCGCAAGTTTCCTCCGCCTCGCTGTTGAATCCGCCCCCGCCGGACAAGGGCGTCTCCGTCATCAATACTGCTACGCTGCTGGTGCCTGACCGGCATGACCGTTTGTGGGGCATCCTGACCTGGCGCGGGCGCGCTCTCGATGAATGGACCGGCCGGCGATGGGTCAAGCATCCCTTGCCGGGGAATATTCCGCCCAATTGGCTGAGCAGCTTGGACTTGGATGAGCAAGGCCACGTTTGGCTGTTTCCCGATTGCCGCATGGGGCCGATGGCCGTCTTTCATCCTCGCACCGGTCAGTGGGATAACTACCCAAGCTATCAAGCCGCTCTCCAAATCAACGCCGAGCATCCGGTACACTTCCTCCACCCTGATGAAGACCGCATGAAGCCCATCTACGGGCCACGCGGGCAGATAGTCTTTGTGGGGGCGTGTTTTGGAATCAACTATTTTGACGGAAAGAACTGGCATCTTTGGAATCGTTCGCGGTTGCCCGGCCCCCACAACGTTCTTTACGATTCCTCGCCCTTCTTTGACTCAGCTGACCGGCTGGCCATCAACATCCACCATGAGACATGGGAATGGCAGCCGGAGCGTGGTTGGCATTCGATTTCTTACGAGCCTCAAACAGAGCGCGTCTTCGTAGGATTCGCGGCGCGTCCGACGGCTCCGCCTCCGCCCGGATGCTCCTTCACCCAGTCAACTTCGCTCGCTCACGACCGCTTGGGACGCTCCTGGTGGACTTGGCAAGGCAATCTCTACGAAGGCCTCCCTGGCCGGTGCCGCATCGCGCTATCAAGCCGCCGGCCTCAGCCATTCCTTGATGGTCGGCGCCTCGGCAATGTCCTCATTGACGCCCAGGGTAACCAATTTTTTGAGACATGGCTCGCCAACGGACAGCTCGGCGAATACGTGGTTCGCGTTCATTCGGGGCCGCTGCCGCAGACCGCCATTCGTTGGACTCGCGTGGCGCCGGATGCCGTTCGCGCCCAATTCACCACCACGGCCTCAGCCCCGGCGCTGTTTCGCTGGCGGCTCGATGGCGGCCCCTGGAGTCCGCCCAGCGCGCGGAGCGAACTTACTTTGCGCTCGCTTTCGGGCGGCTCGCACACCCTGGAAGCCAT
>JAKASC010000092.1 GCA_021828245.1 Acidobacteriota bacterium | reverse complement strand
GAACCCTGCTGGAGGTGGTCGGCAAGGGCAAAATCGCAAGCTCGCGCGAGGTCTCTTACGTCTTCGAAAGAAGAGAGCAAGGCCGGTCGAAGCTGGGCGCGCGGCAATGCGCCGAGTATCTGCTGCATCTGGCGCGGCTCGCTCGGAGCACCGGGCAATTGCGCGATTGGGTGCGCTACGCGCTCGTGGGCCTGACGGGCGCCGTGGTTGACCTGGCGGTGCTGGTGGGCCTGGTGGCGGCGCATTGGCCGGTGGCGTTGGCGGCGGCCGTGGCCATTCAATTGGCGATACTCAGTAATTTCTTCGGCAACCGATGGTGGACCTTTTCCCGTCACGCATCCGGTCAGCTTGGGAAAAAGCTCGTTCATTACGAAAAGGTTTGCGCTCCGGGCGCAGCGTTGAATTGGTTGCTCACGCTGGTGTTGCTTCACGCCGGGTGGCCGCTCGTCGGCGCCGCCGGGGTGGGGATTGTGGCCGATGGCGCGGTCAACCTCAGCCTGAACATTCCCTCCATTTGGAAAATCTGGGGGCCGCGCCCGGCCTCAAAGCGGGAGAATCACGGGTCATCGCTCACGGCTGCATAGGCGAGAGGACGGGACCGTTCGCATTTGATGCACGCGCTTTCCGATACCGAGCCCCCGGCGCCCGCTCCCTCCAAGCGATGGCTCCTCGTTGCGCTGGGGGCAGTTTTCCTTCTGTCTTTCCCGAGCCTTCGCTATCCGCTGGGCCGAGACCAGGCCACGCAATGCGTGATTGCGAGCGGCCTGTTGCACGGCCGACAGCTTTACCGCGACCTCTGGGATAATCGGCCGCCCGGCATTTTCTACCTCTATACCGTGTTCGTCCTGCTGTTCGGTCGGGTCATGTGGCTGGCGGGCGTGGTGGATCTGCTGTGGCTGGTGGCGATCGGTTATTTTATTTTTCGGTTTGGTGAACGGTATCTGGGCGCGCCGGCGGGGACGCTCGCGGCGGTTCTTTACACGCTTCTGCACGAGCGCGCCGGGTTCGAGAGCGCCGCCCAACCGGAATGTTTTATCGTTCTCTTCGTCTTTCTGGCTGACTCCCTCCTCATGGCGCGCCAGCGCCGCTGGCCGGAGGCGCGCAGTTTCGCGGCGGGCGTGCTGTTTGGGTTAGCCTTTTGGATGAAATACAATGCCGGCCTGTTCATTCTTCTGGGAATGGTGCTTCCATTTTGGGATGCTTCCGGCCTGGACGAACGGCCGGGGCGGTGGAGGCTAAACGTTCCGTGGAAAAAATGGTTCGAGCGAACGGCGTTTTTGGCGCTGGGCTTTGCGGTCGCGGTGGTCGTCCCCATAGCCTATTTTGTGCATGTCGGAGCTTGGCCGGCGCTGGTTCAGGCGCAGTTTGAAGTGTTGCCGCGTTACGGCCTCATGGTCTTAAGCCGCCAGCAGGACTATTTCGTTTGGATGCTCACGGCCATCCATTGGAATCTGCGCGGTTGGGTTGAGGCTTCGGTCGCCATCGCTTTAGCACTGGCGTGGCGGCGGCGCGAGCTGAGCCGCTTGGCGCCGGTGCTGTTCGCCACGCTCATCGGATTCATGGTGACGGTCTCCCAATTGAATTTTCATACCTATTACTTTGAGACGTGCCTGCCGTTCCTGGCCATGGTGGTCGCCTATGCCGCTGTGGCGCTTTTCAAAGAGTTTCAAATCCTTGCGGGAAAGCTCCGGGAACGGAAAATGGGGCTGGCGCAGGTCCTTGTGTGGTTAGTATTTGCGAACATCATCTATTTCCCCTTGCCGAACCTGGCAATGGTTTTAAGGAAGGAAACGAAGGGGCTCGTCGCCTGGGTCCGTAATCCGAAGGCCTCCTACCGGCATTACGCGTGGCCGGATCCCAATGAGCATTTGCGCGGTGAGTTGCAGGTGATTCGTTATCTCAAGGCGAATGCCGGAGCGGGCGACCAGGTCTTCGTTTGGGGAACGGCACCGCTCATCTACTTTATGACCGGAAAGCAACCGCCCAATCGCTTTGTCTCCAATCTGGGATTGATGGCGGCGTGGGGTCCGGATGCTTGGCGGAGGGAGCTGGTACGGGACCTCCGGCAATCGCTGCCACGCTTCATCGTGGTGGCGCGTCACGACGCCGTTTACGGCATCACCTATACGCATTTGGATTCGGCGCAATATCTGGCGCGGTACCCTGGCTTAGCGCGGATTCTGCGGCACCATTATCGGGAGGTGGCGCCGGGGCGGAACTTCATCATTTATCGGCGACGGAGCAGCCACGCCAAGGCGCAAGCGTTTTTACGCGGATGGGTTTCCTCAAAACGGCGTGAGGGTCGGATTTAGGATCAGCATGGCCAGGAGGAAAAGCACGCTGAGCAGGGTGATGGCCAAGCCAAGCCTCAGCCCTGGAGTCCGGTAAGTGAAATTGATGGTGTGGGTTCCCGGTCCCACGCGGACGGCGCGAAACAGCAAGTTGGCGCGCAGGATGGGAACCGGATGCCCGTCGAGCGTGGCGTGCCAGCCGCGAGCGAAGCGGTCCAAGAGCACCACGTAACCGGGCTCGGTCAGCGTGGCTTCGAGCCGCACCTCGTTGGGGGAGTGCGTGAAACTATCAATCTGCCCGGCAGCCGTCGGCGACGCCACAGCGGGCGGGGTGGAATCCGACCGGCGGTCCAAGAAAACGATGCGAGCCGCATCGAAATTTGGGGAAGACAGTGACGCCAAAACTTCGCTTGCGCTCGGAGCGAACCGCGCTTGGCCAGCAACATAGGCGCGCGGCAGAAAACAGCGGTTCTCATAAAGATAACTGGGTTCAGAGGTTCCATTGAAAACTGAGGCGACGCGGCGCAACGTCGGCAAATCGAGTGGATGTCCAATAATCTGGTAGCGAACGTTGGCCCGACCCAACATGCACGCTTCTTCCGATGGGTCGCGCGCTTCGCTCGCGGCATAGACCCAGAAAACGAACATTTGCGGAGGAAAGGATAGGTCCACGTCCACGTTGGAGATGCTCTCAACCCCCTCCACCATGCCACCATCTTCCAAAAGCAAGCGCTCCTGGAATTCGCTCTGCGCAAGCGGCGAAAGCTTTTGAGCCAAGGGGATGCTCTGGAAATTCAAAATGGGCTGGGCTTGGTTTGTGGTGACCGTCACCAGTGCCGAGGAGCCGTACAGGACGGCAAAACGGTAGGGCATGGGCGACGGCTGTGCGTGGTCGAGCACGGGCGGGTGATAAGCGTAAAACCACCCAGGAACGGTGGGATTGACGCCGTAATTGGCCAGCAGAAGTTCACTCAATGCCACGACGACGGCCAGAGGCAAAGCCTTTCTGGCCCAGCGATGGCCCTTTTGAATCAAGATGAGCCAGATGGCGCCGCCGAGAGAATAGCCGAGGAGTTCCGGCAAATGGAGCCGGAGCATAATGAGCGCATACACTCCGGCCTTTTGCAGGGTGGGCTGCGGCCAATGGTAATAGCTGGTGGCCACGCTGCTCGACCAGCGAAGCAGCCACGCGGCCAGCGGGATGACCGCCGTGGGCGCGAGCCAGGCGGCTAGCCACAGCGCAGCAACCAAACCCAACAGAAGCTCGAGCGGGCGCAAGAGTTTTTGGGCACGACGTCGAAGGGCGTCGCTATTCTCCCGCAGGTCATCAATGCCCCAGCCGGCCAGCATGGCTACCAACAGCGCAAAGGGAACCAACAGCTTGATCGGAAAACGGACCAGTTGAAGCGGCGGGAAAACCAAGTAAGCCAAAGCAAACAGCGGCGTGAAGCGTCCAAAGCTGAGCAGGAGCAAACCGACGGCTGCCCAACCCGCGAAGTTGCGCGCGCGGCCTTGGCTGGGTCGCCATCCGACGGCAGCGAGAAAAAATGGAACGAAACCGACAAAAAGCGAAGGAAAGTAGGCGCGATTGCCAAAATTCAGAACCATCGCCCACATGGAAGGGGTGGTGAACATGGGGCCAAAGAAGGCCGGCATCACCATGTCAAGCAGACTCAACGGACAGAGCGACCAATAAGTGACCTGGCCGTAGGGCATACCCATCGCTCCGCGCAAAGAATCCTGCAACAGAATCAGGCCGGGAATCAGTTGCATCGCCGCCAGGCCCAGCGCCAGCAGCCCCACCGCCACGAACGTGAGGAACACTGTTCGGTTGGAGGGCACACAAAACTTCTTCCACGTGCCGCGCTGATGGACGGCGTAGGCAAAGCAGAGCATGAAGGTCGCAATAAAGGTGAACGGTTCGCCGCCGAGGAATTGAAGGGCAAAAATCGCCGCCAACCACGCCCAGCGCCGCGCGGACGCTTTCTCAAGAGCGCGGTCGGTGGCCCATAGAGCCCACGGAACCCAGGCCGCGGCGGCGATCTGATTGTAAAAGCTGCCCAGGGAGAGCACCGGCCCGCTCAGCACAAAGACGGCGCCCGCCGCCAGCGCCGCCACCCGCGACTGCCCCCATTGCCGCGCCAATAGATAGGCGCCAAGCGCCATCCAGGCGAAGTGCAAAACAAAATGGAGCGAGTAGCCCAGGTTGAGCGGCAGCAACGCCATCAGCAGCGTGGTGGGATAAAAGACCAACGCATTGGGATTGGCCAACTGCGGCTGGCCAAAATTGAGATAGCGATTCCACATGGGCAACACCCCACGACGCAGCAGGTGGCGCACAAATTTCGCCTCTGGATAGCTCTGGTTGAGCACGTCACGGTAACAGAAAACCTGGCCGGCCACGACAACCTTCCAAAAAATCAAAACGACGCCGGCGACGAGCGCGCTCATGGCGGCGGCGTCTCGCGCATCGAGAGGCTGATGGTCCGGCTTGTCACTGAGCGGCGGAACGGTGGAAGCTGGGGACAATTCTTTCATCGGGAGCCAAAAGCGCGTCAAAACCTAGCACATCAGTTGGCTGCTGGCAAGTCGGCCGGCTGAACGAAACTGAACGTGCCGGGCGTTGAGAATCATCGCATAGCGGAGGGCGTGGGGCGTCGGACTCAACCGACAGCCAGGCAAGCGGGAGCGGACAGCTTAGAGGGAATCGGCGCGCCGGACGATGGCCAGCAATTGTTCGGTCCGCTCGAAACGCCGCGCGGCGCGGGCGGCAGCCTCCAAATGCTTGAATTGGCCGAAGCGCACCGCGTGCCAGACTCGATAATCCGAATCCGGGAAATTAAAGACATTGGCCGGATAACCCATCTTTTGCAAGTTTTTGGCGAGTCGAGCGGCATTGGCAGCGTTAAGGAAAGCGCCTACCTGAATCGAGTAGCCCGGCTGGCGGGCGGGAGGAGAGGCCGGTTGGGCGGCCGCAGCGGTGGCCAGAGCCGGCGACGCGGCAGGAGGAGTTGCCGAAGTGGATGAAGTTGCGGTGGATGAAGCCGCAGCAGGGCTTTTGCTGGCCGGCGTGGACTGCGGAGCCGGGGTTTGAGGCGCCGCTGCTGCGCTGGCAACCAGGGCGCTCGCGGCGGTGACGGATGGCGGTGATAAAACGGCTGACGCCGGACTGGGCACGCTCGGCGTGAGCGAAGGCGGCGTCACCCGCGGGGTGGGAAGCGACGTTTGGAGGGTTTGCAGAGACGGCTTCGCCGTCGCCACGGCGGGCTGGGAAACGGCCGGAGGCGAAGAGCGAGCCAGAATCTCCGCCACTTTCGATGACAGGCCGTAGTTGAGCCCAAACAAAAACCCGGCCACAAAAAGCAAGAAGGAGACCAAAACATAGCCTGTGAGGAGCAACAGGCCGGTCTTTTTGTCCACTGAAAAATCGTAAGGCATGAGCGGTTAAATCAGGATCCCTTAGCGCCACGCGGGCTCAGGCCGCTTAGGGAACCATGACCGTGAAACCTCCGGGGTTGACAATCTGAATCACGCCACCCCAGGCGCACATCAGTTTGGAATTATTATCGAGGGCGGGCATGTTGCCAATCAAGACGGTGGGCGAGCCCGGCAGCCACGGCGCAGGGATTACGGGGACGCAAGGCATGGGCGTGAGCACGCCGGCCGCCGCCGCCGTCGCCGCCGCCACGGCCGGGTTGGCGGGCGAACTGCACATGCCAAACGGCGGCACATTCATCATCGGCACATTGTCTTGAATCGTGGCAGCCGGAAGGCCGCCGCACAGAACACGATTCTGCGGCAACACAGCCAGGGCGCTGGGGGCCACTCCGAAACTGCATTGCAGCATAGCGCCGGCGCCGACTTGGATGGCCATCAGTTCACCTCGCTTTCCTCACTTCCCCCTGCCCTGCCAAAGCCCCGGAGGGCTGGCCTGGCGGCTCAGGGACACGCTGACCGTTCTGATAATACAACTTTTCCTTCAATTTTCCATCTTCGTCATAGCTCAGGACTTCGCCGTGCAACAGGCCGTCCTTGTAGTGCAAAACCCGACGAACCTTGCCGCTCGGGTAGTATTCGGCCGTCGGGCCGTTCAATTGGCCGCCTTGATAGAGCGATTTTCTAACGACGCGATTTGCCTCGTCCAGCCAACTGGCCTGGCCTTCCAACACGCCGGCGTGGTAGGTGAATTTGGCCGTGGGGCGGCCGGCTTCATCGCCCAGGATGGCTTCCCCTTCCTGCTTGCCATCCTTGTAAAACGTCTTCCATCGAGGCCGTTGGTCCACGTAGATGAGGGCCGGGCCGTTCAGTTGGCCGTTCGCGTAATTCAATTTTTGGGCAATCGCGCCGCGCGCGTCATAGAGAATCGTCTCCCCGTGCAACAAGCCTTGCTTGAATGTGGCGCGGCAGATTAAGCGACCGTCGGGGTCGTAGTTGAGGGCCTCGCCTTCCAGTTTGCCCTCGACCAGTCGCGCGATATGTTTCACCTGCCCGTTGGGATAGCGTTGAATGAGTTCCTCCGCTTCAGCCATCGTTGCATCGTGAGTGCCGGCTTCCGGCTCCGAGGCCGGGCGGCTTAGTTAATCTTGACCAATGACCCCTTGACGCTCACCAAGCCGTCGCTTTCCACGGTTTGCGAGGCGTTGGCTTTACTGGAAATCGAGATGTTCGCTTCGTGGCTCATCGTGGTGCCGGCTTTGTTGGTGAGAGAAGTTCCCGCCTCATTCGTCAGGTCAGTGCCGGCTTTGTTGGTGAGCGACGTGCCCGCCTCCGTGTTAAGCGAGGTTCCAGCCTTGATTTTGACGGAGCCGCTGACCTCAATGCTGAGATTGCCGGAAACCTTCAGCGTAAAATTGCCGGACACCGTTTGCGCGAAGTCCGCCTTGTTGGTATGCGTTTCATTGCCGGTGACGGTCAGATCTCTTTTCCCTTTCACCTCGTGCGATTCATTGCCCTCTTGGACCGCGATGGTGCGATTGCCCTTGGCGACGGTGAGTTGATCGTCTTCCTCCTGGATGGTCGCGGAGCGCGATTTCTGGACGGTGCGAGTCTCGCTGCCCAGAACTTGGACGGACAGGTCTTTTTGGGCGTGAAGGTAAACCTCCTCGGAGCCGGCTTTATCTTCAAACCTCAATTCGTTAAAGCCGTTGCCTCCTTTGGTGGAATTGGTCTTCACGGTGCTTTTGGATTGCTCCCCGGGGAGGGAGTAAGGAACCACCTGCTGCGCGTTATAGACGCACCCGGTGACGAGCGGGCGGTCCGGATCGCCGTCCAGAAAGCTGACGACGACTTCCTGTCCCAGGCGCGGGATAAACAGACTGCCCCAGCCTTTGCCGGCCCAGCCCTGCGCCACGCGAACCCAGCAAGAGGAGGTCTCATCGCGGGCTTTGTCCCGGTCCCAGTGAAATTTCACTTTGATCCGGCCGTACTGGTCAGTCCAAATTTCCTCGCCCGCTTTGCCCACCACCACCGCGGTCTGAGTGCCGGGGATTTTGGGGCGCGGGGTTTGAAGGAGCGGACGGTAAGGCGTTTTGGCGGGAATCGCCTCAAAGGTGTTGGAGTAGTCCTGAGCGGTGGCGCGATGCGTCACGGAGAGCAGAACATATTCGGTATTCACATCCCGGCGGTAGTGGTCTGAGAGCGTGAACTTGCAGCCGGGCTGAAAGGCTCGGCAGGTGCTGATGCCACGCAAAATGGTGCGTTGAGCCTCGAACGCGCTCAGGCGTTTATCGGCCACGTCGCTTCCCTCGGTGGCGGTGCCGTATCGGCCGGGATATTCGTAGATGGCGGGCGGCGTGTCCGTGTGGAGCGCGTGCGCCATAGGGCTGATGGACTCGGCGTGGGGGGTGGTCGCCTCGCTCAGCAAGCTGGTGGAGGGGGTGGTGAAATTATAGTCGTTGGCTTGGTATTGAATGGGCGTCACCGAGTGCTCGAGCGAACATTCCAGAACGGCGTCGAGTTCTTCCCGCGACGCCTGCCGCGGCCTCAGCCGAACGACGTCGAGACCCGGACAACTCAGGTACGCCGAGGGGTCATCAGCCACGACCAGCGTATGCCGATCGGACTGGTGCTCGAAAAAGTAAAAGATGCCTTCTTCCTCCATCAGGCGGGAAACGAAAGCCAAAGAAGTTTCCTGATACTGCACGCAGTATTCGCGCGAACGGTAACTGCCATTGAGCGCGCTTCTGTAATGGCCGCATTCCGGCTCGGAAAAAATCTGCTGGAGGATATCCGGCACCGTCTTGTTTTGAAAGATTCGTGAATCCGATTTGAGCGTCAGCAGCCACAACCAGGGTCGCAGGTCGGCGAAATAGGTGGTGAAGCGCGCGTCCTTGCCCCCTTGCGCGAACCGGCTAATGACGCCGTTGATATACCGAGCTTTGGAGCCTGGCAGAAGCAAGGTGACCGTGGCGTCCTTGCCCACAATGTCCGCGGCATTGAGCGAGTCGTCCGTTGAGCTGAGTTCGAGTTGGAAGTGAAAGAGGCCGGAGATGCGTTCTTCTCCCTCCAACCGCCCCACCATCAGCTTGTTCTCGCC
>JAKASC010000091.1 GCA_021828245.1 Acidobacteriota bacterium | reverse complement strand
CCGACGCGCCGGAGATAATCAGCGGGGTGCGCGCCTCATCAATCAAAATCGAGTCCACTTCGTCCACGATGGCGTAGTGGTGGCCGCGTTGGACGCAATCGGCCAGTTCAAACTTCATGTTGTCGCGCAGATAATCGAAGCCGAATTCGTTGTTGGTGCCGTAGGTGACGTCACAGCCGTAGGCCAGGCGGCGCTCGTCGTCTTCCATGTCATGCACAATCACGCCCACGCTCAACCCGAGCAGACGGTAGATCGGACCCATCCAGGCGGCGTCGCGGTTAGCCAGATAATCGTTGACCGTCACCACGTGGACGCCCTTGCCTTCGAGCGAATTCAGATAGACCGGGAGCGTGGCCACGAGCGTCTTGCCTTCGCCGGTCTTCATCTCGGCGATTTTGCCCTCGTGGAGCACCATGCCGCCGATCAGTTGCACGTCGAAGTGGCGCATGGAGAGCGTGCGGCGGCCGGCCTCGCGGCAAAGCGCAAAGGCCTCCACCAGCAGGTCGTCGAGCGATTCGCCGGCGGCCAGGCGCTTCTTCAGGGCTTCGGTGCGCAGCGGAAACTCGGCGTCGGGAAGCTTCTGCATCTCCGGCTCGAGCGCGTTAATCGCCGCCACCCGTCCGCTGAGGCGCTTGATGTCGCGCTCGTTCTTCGTGCCCAACACCTTGCCTAGCGCAGTTTGAAAAAAGGTCGCCATCATCCCTATTGTAACCGCCCCCGCCCGCCTTGGCAAAGGCATGGCGGAGTAGGGTAGCGCGAAGGGTGCCGCAGTTTGGCTTCCTTTGCGGCTCGTGAGTCCTCATTGCGGGTGGGGGGCGAATCCTGCAAAGGCCGCGGGGCAATGCATAAGAAGAGCCGCTGAGGAGCGCAAAAAGCGCGCACCTCGGGGCTAGCTGTTTCACGGTTCGGAGTCGGCATACCCGCAGGACGTGAGTACCTCGATGAGATCCTCAGCGACGGTCAGTGCAAACTCTGGCTTGATGGCGCGGCCCATTGAGGCGACCTTACCTGGATGCGTCCGCGCATGGAGGAGCCGGATTTTGTGCATCAAATGATAATCGAGATAACTGAATGGGGCAGCTCCCCCGCCCTTACGATCTAGTTGGCCGCGAAGCGCCTGGAGCATTTCATCGAAGTCGCGTTGAAAGGAAATTCCCTTTGTGGAAAGGTGGGCAGCAAGGATGGTTTCTGCAACATTCTTTGCTGAAGTCACGACAGCGTAATACTGGTGCTGCATGAGGTGGTTCTTGAACTCGGACCAATGCTGTTCGGCCTCACCACGGAAAGGCGATTGCAGTCGTGCGAACTGGACGTTCGGCAGTCCTTGTGCAAGCTTGACCGGGGCGAGTGTGAAAACGAGGCGAAAAGCCGCGTCTGGTTCCATACGTATCACACGCCAGAGGTCGGACGAATTCGGCAAGCCGGTTAGAAAGTATCCTGGTGGGCCGCTTTTCGCTTCATGGTTCCATTGATGGATGCCCCTCGACGTGGAAGCGCGATAAAGCTGGGCCTTCAGTTGGGGTCCGGTCAAGGAACCGGCTCGCCAAGGAATGACCCGGCTTTGGTCGTGGAAAAAGATGATCCCGCTGCGGAATGGTGCCCCGTCAGGGCTGTGACGGACCATCATCAAAAGCGGCCAGTCGTTGCGTAGCGATTGCGCAGCAATTTTGATTTGATTTTGGTCGGCGACACCTTGGCTTGTCAAATAAGCAATTCTAATGAGAAGGGGCGACGGGACTACCGTGGGAACATTTTGGCAGTCCGGCACGAGCACCCAGAGAGAGTTTCCATGCGGCGCCAGATACAGCTCGCACGAATCCTCGGCTGACGTGGGAGGAACGGACATCAGTGTCAGTTTACCTCAAAAGCAGGGTAGCGCAAAGGTAGCCGCAGTTTGACTTCCTTTGCGGCTCGTGGGTCTTCATTGCGGGTTGGCGGACGAATCCCGCGGGGGCCGCGGGGCAATGCATAAGAAGAGCCGCTGAGGAGCGCACAAAACGCGCACCTCAGCGCTACCTGTTGGCGGTTGGGTGTCGGAAAAGCTGGGCAGCGGGGTAGCGCAAAGGTAGCCGCGGTTTGGCTTCCTTTGCGGCTCGTGAGTCTTCATTGTGGGTGGGGGCGAATCCTGCAAAGGCCGCGGGGCAATGCATAAGAAGAGCCGCTGAGGAGCGCAAAAAGCGCGCACCTCAGCGCTACCTGTTGGCGGTTGGGTGTCGGAAAAGCCGCTGAGGAGCGCGGAAGACGCGCACCTCAGCGCTACCCAAGCTCTTGGGCCCAGATTCGCGACGGCGCTTGCGTCCGTGGGTGCGGGGTTTATAATCGCTGCCATGTCGCGCCTGCGGCGTCTGGTGGTGTCGGACCGCTACTTCTTCGTCACTTGCCGCGTGTTGCCGGGGCGGGACCGGCTCTCGGAATCAGAATTTGGGTGTCTGGCGCAGGTCATCCGAGAACGGCGCGACGAGCACCAGTTCTTGCTCACCGCGTGGGTGTTCCTACCGGACCACTGGCACGCGATTTTCTATCCGCCCTATCCGCTGACCATATCGAGGGTCATGGAGTCCATCAAGGACGGCGCCACGAAGCGCGTGAATCGCCGCCGCCGGGAACGCGGCGCGTTGTTTCAGTCGCGCTTTTTCGATCGGGCTCTGCGCACCGTGCGCGAGTACCGTGAGAAGGTGGAATACATTCATTTCAACCCGGTGAGAGCGGGTTACGTCGGTCGCCCGGAGGATTGGCCGTGGTCGAGTGTGCATGATTACACCGGAACCATCAACCAGGCACCGGTGACGCCAAGCGGTTTGCCAATTGACCGCGTCACGTTGCCCGCCGACCCTCGGACGCGCATTTGAGAAAAGCCGTGAGAGGAATGCGAAAGAGAAGAGCCGCTGAGGAGCGCAGAGAACGCGCACCTCAGCGCTACCCAGGGTGGGACATGGTGGGAGGGTAGCGCAAAGGTAGCCGCGGTTTGGCTTCCTTTGCGGCTCGTGAGTCTTCATTGCGGGTTGGCGGACGAATCCCGCAAAGGCCGCGGGGCAATGCATAACAGAAGAGCCGCTGAGGAGCGCAAAGAACGCGCACCTCATCGCTACCTAGAAAGATGTTACAAGAAGGCGTTGACGAAGTCGTCGCCGAGGATGAGGCGCTCGAGGAGCTCATCGTCTTCGTGCGGGCGGGAGTAGAAATGAGTTTGGAAGACGAGTTTCGGGTTGCCAGCGCGAAGGCGAAGGAGGCGGCGCAGCAGGCGGGCGATGGTGCCGGTGATGAGGTTGCGCTTGTGCCAGATTTTAGGGTCGCCGACAAGCGTGGTGAGCAGTATGTAGCCGCGCTCGATGAGCACGTCCGGGTTGGATGTTTCCAGACGAGGCGCGGTGCGAAGAAAAAAGAGCAAGCGAACCAGTTCCGCCTTGGCTTGGGCGTAATGGACGCGATGATGACGCCAGAGCTCGTGGCCAATCTGCTCGCACAATTTGCGCTCCTCGTCATTTTGCGGATTCAAGTAGCGGCGAGTAAGGCGCAGCACGGAATCGAAGTCACGGGGATTTTCGCCGAGCGAGACGGCGGTATCGCGCAAACGGCGGGAAAACAGACCGTGACGAACCACCTTGCGGGCTTGCTTGATAATACTTTCTTGGGTGCGGGCGGCGCGGGCGCCGATGAGATTGCGGCGCAACTTCTCCATGTGCTCGGGCGTTAAGCCGCGCTCCCGCAGCACTTGGTTGGCTTTGGCAAGATTGGCGCGCGAGGCAGCGACTTTGGCCGGCGAGCGCGACCGGCCGCCAATGCGGCCGGCCTTGCGCCGGCTCGACCGGCTGGCTCTCCGGGCGTACATGGCGGCGTTTTCGGAAGTGAAAGGCATGAGGCTCCCCCCTCAAGGCTTTCCAGTTTTGCTCGGTGATACAGGCTTGTCCGGGAATTCATTAAGTGTGTAATTGACTACATTCTGACATGCCGGCCTGGCGGCGTCAAGGAAAAAATGCGCGCTGAGGGCGGTTCAAAGACGCTGCAAGGTGCCGGGGCGTTGAGGCCACGGCGAGGATGGCCGTGCCACGGACGTAACACGCAGGCTAGCGGGCGGGCGGCACGCTGTTGAGGAGTTGGGAGAGAGCGGTGATGGGCGCGGTCATATCGAGGTCCAGCCGAGAGCCGTCGGTTGAGACTTGGAGGTTTTGCAGGACTTGGGCGACGGCGGGAGACAGTTGCGCGTTGGCGGCGGCGGGGGAAGACGCGGAATTGTGCAGCAGGGTGAACAATTGATTGAGGCCGGCGGCGGCTTGCAGGTTTTGGCAGTGGACCGACAGGTGCAACGACACGCCATCGGCTTGGGACCAGTTGACGCGATACAGCACGGCCTTGATGGGCGCGAACATCGAGGAGAGATTGCCCGGAACGCCTTTGCCCGCCATGAGCCAGGGAAGGGCTTGATTGGCCGCCGCAGGTCCGGTGGCAATGCCCCATTGCGGGGCCGTGCCGTCGAGGTCGCCTTCCCAGCGGACGAAATCGTTGTTGGTATCGAGGGAGGAAAGCGTGTTGTTCTGAACGTCAATGAGGGCTTTCACGTCCTCGAGACGGCCGAAGGCGGCGGTGGAAGAATTGAGGAATGTGACGTACATCCGAGTGCGCGGCGAGCCCGCTCCGACCGGATAAAGGTAATAACCTTGATAGGCTTGCAAGGGCAGGCGCTGGCGGACAAAATACTGTTGAACCTGATCGGCATCGAAATTACCTTCGGCAATGCCGAAGAAGCTGGCGCTCGAGGCGCCGGCGCGCCAGCCGAGCACCAGTTGCTGAACGTCGCGCGTGGTGTCAATGCCGGCGGGCCGAAGCCCCGACTCCAAACTCCGCAGTTCAGGGCCAACCAAGCTGCTGAGGATGAGCGGAAATTGAGGCAGGCTGCGAAGCTGAGAAAGATCAGAAAACGCAAATTGTTGAGTGTCGGAAGGGAACATGGCCAGCGCGTCTTGCGCGGCAGATTGGGCGCGCGCGGGTTGAGCGCACAGCGCCGCGAGCGCGACCGCCAAGAATAAACTCAGATGCAGGCCGCGACGAGGCGAAGCTGCACGGCGGATCGTTCGGCTTGGCAAAACAAAGAAAGATTTTTGAGTCATGGGATTTGGTCAACCTCGCTCGCTTCTTCCACGACGCCGGGGGTTGCGGCAGACATGCCGTTGAGCGCCACCGCATTGGATTCATAAAAAACCAGCCCTTGAACAATCAATTGCGAACTGGAGGGCAAACCGGCGAGGCCGTTGCCCGCGACGCCGGGGAAGGCGGTGGTGAAAAAGGTAAAGACGGTCATGGGATTTGAATTCAACAGCGTGGAGCACGGGGCGAAGGTGAAGCCGCCGGTAAGACCGTCGGATCCAATCACGGGCGGCGGCGTGGCGACAAAGCTGCCGAGCACCGATTGCACCCGCAGGAAGACGGCGTTGGCGTTGAGCGTGAGCGGGCTTGCGGTCAGCATTTGCGCGTGGACGACCACTTCCTGCCCGGGGCCGAGATTCGCCAGGGTCAAAGGAAGGTTGCCCTGGTTCAAGCGCGCCGGGAACAGCCCGAGGGCGGTGCTGGAGGTTAAATTGAACGTCACCAAGCCCGGCACGGTGACGCCGCTCAGAGCCGGTTCGACTTGGCGGACGTACACGGTGAGTTGGGTCGGCGTGCCGGAGGAATTCTGGCTCACGGAAGTCACCACACCCTCAAAAGCCGCTTCGGAAAGGCTCGGGTTGTCTTCAGCTTCGGCATCCACTTCGACGGCTACCACGTTGCCGTTAGGGTCCAAAAAAGCGTCCACGTCAACAAAGGATTTGCCGGGGACAAGGCCGCCGAGCCCACTGGCATTGTCAAACAACGTGCTGCCGGTGGTTTGGATGGTCAAGGTTTGGCCGGAGATGCCCGGCATGGGAATGGTGAAGCTGCCGGCAAAAGATGAGCCGGCCGCGGGGGAAGTCGAGACCGATTGCACGATGCCGGCAAGATCGCTCATCTCGCCAAAGCCGGTGCCCACCACCGGCGTGGGCAGCGACACTTGAACCGTCGGATTGACCGCGCCCGTGACCTGTCCCGCGCTCGACACTTGTACGGACTGAAGCAGATTGAAATCTATCTGCGCAACCGCCGGCGCTGTGGCGCTGACGACCACGGCGGGGTTGAGCGTGAACGTCAGCGTGAAGGTGGTCGAAGGGAGGGAAAAGGTGACAGGCGCGGGCGGGGTGACGGTGGTGTTGATGACAGTCAGACGTTGAATGGTGAGTTGAAGCGTTAGCGTCGAATAGGTTCCGGTGGGAACTTGGGTCTCGGTGAGAAAGGTCAGAAAATCGGAGAGCGAGGCGAAATCCACCGTGACGGGCGCGCTCGAGCTAATCAAGGCGACGGGCGAGCCGCCCCCGGCGGGCGTGAGGGTGGCGCTCGAGATGGTCACGGGCGCGGAAATAACGTCGCACGCCGGAGCGTCCCCTCCCAGCAACGTCACCGAACCCATGGTGGGTTGAAGAATGTTCGGCGCGGGGCCTCCGCCGCAACTAAGGGTCGCCAAAACGATAGGGAGCATCGCCAGTCCGACCATCCACTTTCGCATGGAGTTCCCCCTTTCGGTGAAATGCACCGTCAGACACGGCTGCTGAGGTGGCTTGGTTCGCCCTTGATGGAGAACCTGCACACACGCGCATTGTATCATAGCGGGCGGGGCGACCTCGGAGGACTTTTCGGTGATGGCTTGGGGCGGAAGGGGTTGTTCACGCAGCGCAGTTCGTGGGAAGCAGCGGGGCAGGGAAGCGCGGCTTGCTATTTCGTCGGGCTGTTCATCGGCCCGAGCAGGAGGCGAAAAGTGAAGGTGGCGATCATCGAGCTGGCAACGGGTTGGCCATCAAGCATGGCGGGACGGAAGCGCCACTTTCGCACAGCCTGCTCGGCTTGCCGCGTGAGCGAGGGGACGCCGCGCATCACTCGGATGGAAGTGATGCGGCCCCGACTGCCCACCGATACCTTCAACACCACAGTGAGAAAAGGCGGGACGCCTTGAATGGCGACGCTCGTAATTGGGAACACCGGAGGGGCAAAGGATATGACTCGAATGGGCATGAACCCCGAGCGGCTCTCCGGCATGGAGGGGGCGACCCACCGCGCCGTGGAGCCGAACGTGCTGCTGAAGCTAAGGGCGACGGTTATCGAACTCTCGACGGGACGGCCGTCGAATCGCGCCGCACGAAATCGCCACTTGCGCACGGCTTGCTCGGCTGCTCCGGTGAGGGACGTCACGCCGTGGATGACGCGCAGGCGTCGGATTGTGCCCGACGGGGCTATCGTTACCGTGAGAAGGACAGTCCCGGTGGCAACGCTACCCGGCGGGTAAACAGGTCCGACCACGCGCGTCGCCTGGACAGGGATGAAGGAAACCGGGCTTCCCGCGACCGGCCGCGCCGGGAACAGCCCGCCCAGCAACAGGGCAAGCGCTGCCGATAACCGGACAGACCGGTATGCCATCGAGTCTTTGCCTCCTGGGCGGCCGCGCCCGTCGCCGCTCAAAACCGGCCTCCTTATAGATTTTACCACTCGTGCTATTTTGGTTTCGCCGGTAACTTGACCGCGCCGCCTGGAGCCGAACGGCGTTCATCGCTCAGGTCATCGTCGGTACCGGATTGAAAGGCAACCTGTTATGCGAAAGAGGCGTCGAAGCAAGGGCGTTGCGCCGGTTAAGCCGCGGGGCTTCGCGTGGGGGTTCATGCCGACGACTCGTTTAAGAATCACCGTCCTCGTGTGTTCATGCGGGCTGCTCGCCTCGATGTGGGCGGCCGCGCAAGGGGTTCGGCGTCGCCAGGCCGCGCATCCGAGCCTCGTAGCGTTGGCTTATCAACTTAATGCGCGGAAAATTTTAGAGGAGGATCCGGCCTCGGCCCCCAAACAGGGGCAAGGTGCCTCGTCATCCTCTGGAGGGCTGTCGCTCAAGTCTCTGGGTTTTTCGCCGAGCGCGATTCAGGGCAACCCCAAAGAGCAGGCGCTGTTGAATAAGCGCTCGCACATGCTCCAGATTCATCAGAAGCTGGGGCTGCTGACGACCATCCCCATGGTGGCTTCGCTTTTCACGTCGTTCGGGGCCAAGGGGCATCACGGACTGCCGGGTCCGGCGTCGGGGCGAAATTTGCACATGGCGCTCGGATTGGTTACTACGGGAATGTATTGGACCACGGCTTATTACGCCATCCGCGCGCCGAGGGTTCCGGGAACGAAGTCCTACGGTTTGATTCGGCTGCACGAGGCGCTGGCTTGGGTTCACGGAACGGGGATGATTCTGACGCCGATTCTGGGGGCCATCGCCTACAGCCAGCTTAACAACAATGAGAGGGTTCACGGAATCGCCAAATACCATTCGTGGGCGGCTATTACGACGGCAGGGGCTTACGGGCTGGCGCTATTGTCGGTCACATTAAAGAAGTTTTGAAGAGGCGCGATGAACAAAACCATTCTCATCGTGGTCCTGCTTTTTGCTGTGCCGCAGCTTTTGCGGGCGGCGAGCCAATGGGTGCTGGTTGAATCCACGCTCACCTACCATATTTCCCATCCGCTTCACAGCGCCGCGGGCGTCAGCCATGCGGCTCGCGGCAAGGGCATTTGCCGCGCCGGCGAATGCAACTTCCTGGTGGCCGTGCCGGTGAAGACGTTCAACTCCGGCAACAGCAACCGCGATCTGCACATGCTGCAAGTGGTGCGCGGGGCCGAGTTTCCCATGGTGGAGGTGCGCTTTCGGCTGCCGGAATCGGAGCTGACCGCCCCGACGATTCATGCCAATCTTCACATTCAGTTTGCCGGGCAAAGCGCGGAATACAAGCAGGTGGCGT
>JAKASC010000090.1 GCA_021828245.1 Acidobacteriota bacterium | reverse complement strand
GCGGAGATTGACGTAGAGATCAAACCCAAATCGAATCCGCAAGAGCAACTCGCGCAGGGAAATGTGATCCGGAACCGTCGGATGCCCAATCGCGCCCAGTAAAATAGCGTCAAACGGGCGAAGCTGGACGAGGCCGTCCTCCGGCATCATCCGGCCGGTGCGCAGGTAATACTCACATCCCCAATCAAAAGGCTCGAAGGTCAACTGAAAACCTTGCGCCGCGGCTTCCAGCACCCGCGTCGCTTGCGGAATCACTTCTTTCCCGATGCCGTCGCCGGCAAGCAAGGCAATGCGATAAGTTTTCATATCGCTTCAAATTGTACACGCAAAACCCGGCATCGGATTGGTGTACAATGGGGCCGGAACCATGCCGCCCGCAAATCCCAACGCACCGGACTCCCGCCCAGCGGCTCTCTTCACGCTCGGCCATTCCTCGATGGAAGCGGACGAATTCCTGCGCCTCCTGTTGTCGCGCCGCATCGAGCTTCTGGCGGACGTTCGTAGCCAGCCGGTGAGCAGTCGCTTTCCTCAATTCAACCGCGCGGTGCTTGAAAAGATTCTCGAGAGCAACGGCATCGCCTATCTTTTCCTCGGCGAAGAATTGGGCGGCCGCCCCGACGATCCCGCCGCCTACGGCCCCGACGGCGTGGTGGATTACCGCGCTCGCCGCCGCTCCTACGCTTTTGGCGCCGGCATCGAGCGTGTTGAGCGGGAAGCGCAAACTCGGCGCCTGGCGCTTCTGTGCGCCGAAGACGATCCCCTCGAGTGCCATCGCTTCCTGATGATCGCCCCGGAGCTGGTGGCTCGCGGCCTCGCGCCGCTCCACCTCCGCAAAGACGGAAGCGAGGAGACTCAGACGGCCGCCGAAGACCGCTTGCTGCGCTCCACCGGCTTCGCCGACCTCGCCGCCAACACCCTTTTCCCCAACGCCCGCGCCGACGCCCTCGACCGCGCCCTCGACCTCCAAGCCCAACAACACACCTTCCGCCTCGACCCCCATTTCATCGAACGCTTTTAGCCCGCCCATGCGCTCCACCCTTTAGACAATCCCAACGCTGGAGGACGCCGTCGGATGTGGGAGGGCCCTCCGGCCGCCTTCCAAACGAATGCGGCCTGCGTTAGAATCCAGCCTTAGACCTGCGCCGGTAGATTTACGACTAACGGAGAGGGATGCTCGCCCACCAGACCCACCCAGGAGGTCGGCGATGAACTGCGAAAGAGCGAAGCTTCAAATGCAGGGCGTCGGCGGGCGAAGCTTAAGGGCAAAGCCTTCCGTAAACGATGAACAGATTCGGTACCACCTCAAACGAAATTTGCGCACGCTGTACTCGAAGGATCCAGAAACGGTGATTCTTGATGAGCTTGGGCTCCGGCACGGTTACAGTCGCATTGATGTAGTTGTTGTGAACGGCAGCCTCCATGGGTACGAAATCAAAAGCGACCGTGATACGTTCCGGCGGCTTGCCCGTCAGGCCGACACTTACAATAGCGTTCTGGATTTTGTCACTCTCGTCACGGGACAGCGTCATGCCGGCCAAGCTTTAGCCGCCATACCTGAGTGGTGGGGGATTCAGCTGGCGGAGCCGGTTCGCCGTGTAGGAATGAGGTTCATTCATGTACGTAAGCCTTCAGAAAACCCTGCACCCGACAAACTATCCATTGCGAAGCTTCTATGGCGCGAAGAGGCGCTTGATTTCTTGGAGGAGCTGGGGGCTGCCGCCGGCCTTCAGTCCAAACCCCGCCGGTTGATTTACTCACGTCTGGCTGAGGTCGCTGACATCGGTTGCCTTCGTGAGCGCGTGCGCATTAGGCTCAAGTCCCGAAAAGATTGGCGATCTGGCGCACAACCATTGTCATGTGGTGATTGAAACCCGCCTGAAGCCATGTCGACGCATTCCCCGGATGGGCGTAATTGCCAGCTTCCGCCGCGATGTATGCATCGCCGGCGCTAAATGACGCGCCCCGAAACTCAGGCATCCCACACAGTAACTCCGCATTCGCGGGATACTGGGCGAAGCCGGCACCGCCCTCGTTCCGGACGCCTTCACCCCTCATAATTATCCATTTTTCTTCGTCCGTGTATCGGATGCTTGCGCTGAAATTTGGAAACCACGGCGGTGGCTGGTAAGTGGGATGGTAAATGCCATAATCTGCGAAAGAAGGCTTTCTTACCAAGTTTTCTGCGAGCTCTACCTCCCCAAGCCAGGCTTGCCAATCACGCCTGGGGGTTGAGTATATTCCCGGCGTGGTCCATTGCGTCAGATCGGGTGGAAATGCTCCGCTCCCCACGGCGAGACTTCGCCACTCACATATGTCAGGTATTATTGTGGGCAAGGCGCTGAAATCTGGATAACTCAGGTCGTGGCAACCAATGTCCAAGACAACGTCAACTTCGTTTGATGCGATACTGAGTTGCATTAATAGGCTTTTTATTTCTTCTTGTAGGTCTGAGTTGGCGATATCGGTCCTTCCCAGCCTGAGACAAACTCCATTACGATTTTCTGCGGCCACTTGGCTCGCGGCCTGAACACAAGCGGCGTTCCTGTGAAGCCCAATCACAGGAACAATTGACACGGAATTTCCCCGCGCTTGGCGGGCCAGGTACGCAAGGGGATGCTCGGTCCCAACACGAACCTCCGTGTTGATATGTCGGAGATCAACCAATAGGCTCCTCATGCCCCAGCATTCGCTCATTTCTTTGGCTACCTTTCGGAAGGCGTGGGAAATCGAAGGAGTCTTTTTGCCGATAGCGATACTTTCAGGAAGAAGCTGAACTAACGGCGTAATTCGGGTTCGCACGTCGTCGGCCAAATCGCGGAGAGCAAACCTCTCGGCTTGCTTCCAACGCAAAATTGGCACATAACTCTTGTAGTCGAACATGGTCTCTCCTAATCCCACTGCACCCCAGTAAATAGGCGGCGCACCTGCCCATGGCCTACGAACTGGTTTAGAACCCGGTACGTCCGCCGCTCGTGCCGGTACCGCCCGGCGACGATCGCAGGATGAATTCGAAGCTGATCGGCGAGCTGCTGAATTGCCTCTGGAGACCGCAACCTACTGGCTGGACTCTTCCTCCACGCTTCCTCGGGGATTAAGGCTTCGCCCGCAGCACGGTCAGCCTCCCTCTCCTTCGGGTCGTCCTGCGCGGTAACGTCCAGGTCGTCATAAAAGGGCCTTTCGTCCTGTCCCAAATGGCGCGCAACGTGAACGAGTTCGTGCATCAACGTGAACCAGAAATTGTCAATTCGGTCGTACCGCAGCGTAAGAGCGATGATAGGGCATCCGTCGGCTCCGAGAAGCGCGGCGCCATCCAGGAAAGTTCCGGGCAAGTGCGGCTCGATTACCAACCCAATCCCATACTTCTCAAGGAATTTCCCCGCTACACGCGGGCCATCGTCCAGAACACTAAGCCGCGCAACCTCCTTCATGAATTCACCGTCAACGGTCTCCCGCTTAAAAGTCTCGGAAGCCGTTCGGGACGCCAGCATTCTGACGCGGGCCGTCCAAGCGGTGAGGGCGTAGAGGTCAAGCTGCCGACCCGAGCGGACATGGGGGCTCTGACGGAAGAGCACGTAAACGGTTTGCGAGGGGCCGGCCTTCGCAAAGAAACGCCGCAGCACTCCCTCAGCCTGCGAACGGTAGTCGGTAACCTTCTCCTGAATCCAACCCCGTTTTACCATTTCGCGAAGGGGAAACCTCTGCCACTCGACATTACTTTCCTCAGGACCAGGGGTCGACGTTTCCTGAAGCAGAACCGGTGCTGGAATTCCCAGACCGGAATGAAGCGCGCGCATCATCGAGAGCGTGAGCGGGCGGCGGCGGGAAAGGACCTCGGAAACTTTGCTGCGACTGCCGATGAACGGCACCAGATCTCTCTGAGACAGATTCTGTTGCTCCATCCTGAACCTTATGGCTTCTACGGGATCCGGCATACCGATGTCGAAATTCTTCGCCTCGTAATCCTGAAGCAAAACGGCTAGGGCCTCCAGCTCATCCGCTTCGGGCGTCCCCTGCGCTGGACTGCGGTTCATAAGAGCTCTGACCCGTTCGATGGCGGCCTTGTGGTCGGCGGGCGACCTAATTACCTTGATCATGGTTTCCTCCTCAAAGCTCCCACTTCGAGTACTCTGCGTGCGTGCCAAGCCTCAAGACGAGTACGACTTTCGCTTCGTAGTTGATTTTGACGAGCAAACGGTACTTGTTCCCCTTTAAGTTGAAAACCACCTGATTCTCAGCAAGCACGCTCGCTGCCGGGTAACGGCGTCTGACGTCGTCGGGCGATCCCCATTCGGAATCCGTAGCCTCTGCAAGCCAAGCTTGGAGCTGGGACCTGACGTCCGCGTGCGTTTGAGCGAACTCAGCAAGAACCTCGCGCCCCACGACTATCAAAGCCAAGCCTCTTCGATCCCGCTAAGGGAATAACACTATTGATCCCTACAAGGGAATATTATATCGTGGCTTTGACCGCGTCAAGGCCTTTTTTGTACGGCCCAGGCCGGATTCGCTTCGCGAAAGAGCGAAAGACAGGGTTGAACCACCGCCGCCGCGCGGCGGTCGAGCGCCTGGCGCGAACGGTCGAGCAACTGGAGCGGCTGAGCGGGCGCCCGCGCTCCGAGGTGGACGCCTTCGCCCTTCACGAGCCCAACCCGCGCCTGGCGCGCATCTTCGCGCAAAACGCTCGCATCCCGATCGAAAAAATCCCGCTCGTCTCGCGAACCTACGGCAACCTCGGTTCGGCGACGTGCGGCGTGAGCCTGTGCGTCGCGTTGGACGCCCTGGCAAAACGCGCACCTCGGCCCCTAATCTTCCTTGCCGCCGTCGGCCCCGGATTGCTTTGGGCCGGAACCTATTTGCGCTGACGGCACGGGGAGCACAGAGGCGGCGAGGCTTTCCACGAGGTAACCCGTGAAGAGCGCGCTAGGGGGCCGAGGGGCTGGCTCGAATCCATCCCCTGTGGTGCTGGGCGAGGACCGGCGCGAGAAAATAAAATTCAGCATTCGCCTTCAAAATGGAATAAAGTAGCAACGTTGGCCCACCCGGAATGGAGGGGGCGGCGCGCGCGAATCTGACGTTGAGGAGAGAATTTCCATGGGCAAATTCATTGTGGGTGTGATTATTGGAATTTTGTTGGTTCCGGCGGCTTTTTACGTTTATGTGAGTTTAGGGCTGGCGCCGGTGGCCACGTCGGCGCCGCCGATGCCTTTCGAGCGGTTTTTTGCCAAGACGGCCCTGCACGCCGTGTTGCGGCGAGAAGCGCCCAAGACGCTGTCGAAAACAGCGAGTGACGCCGTGTTGCTGGCCGGCGCGCGCGTGTACACGCACAATTGCGTTCTGTGCCACGGCTTCCCGAATCAGCCGGAAAGCCGAGTCGCCAAGGGGATGTTTCCTCACCCGCCCCAGCTTTTTGAGCCTGGCCATATGGTGACCAACGATCCCGTGGGAGTAACGTATTGGAAGGTCCAACACGGCATCCGACTGAGCGGCATGCCGGGCTTTGAAAGCTCATTGACGAACGATGATCTCTACGCGGTGAGTCTCCTGCTCGCCAATGCCAACCACTTGCCGGCCAACGTGCAACAGGCGCTTGCGCCTCCCGCGCCGCCGGCAGCGCCGGCCTCGGCCACGCCGGGCAAAAAGGTCGCCAAGGCCAAAGCCGCCAAAAAGTAGCGGCGCGCATCTCACCCGGCTCAGCGGTTGTACCGGGGAGCCACGCCGTGCAACCTTTTCGAGATGCGGTCGCAGTCGGCCAGCGTCTCGGGCGTGAGAGGTTTGCCCTCGCAGGCCCGTAAGTTCTGCTCCAGTTGCTCCATCGTGGAGGCGCCCAAAATCACGCCATCAACCTGCGGTTGGGCCAACAGCCATTGAAGCGCCAGTTCCACCAGCGACCTCCCCGCAGCCTGAGCAATGGCTCGTAAGTCTTCAACAGCGGCAAAGTTTTCTTCGCTCCAGTAGCGATCCAGGTACATGCGATTGTTGTCGAAGCGGGTTCCGGGAAGGGGTCCGGCCTCGGGCCGCTGTTTGCCCGTGAGCAATCCGCCCGCCAGGGGATTGTAAGCGATAATCCCAACGCCGTAGCGGCGCGCAAAACTCAAAAACTCATCCTCAATGCGCCGCGCCAGCAAGTTGTACATGACTTGTGCGACGGATGGTGGCTGAAAGCCGTTCTGATGCGCCAAGGCATGAATCTCCGCCACCTGCCACGCCGCGTAGTTGGAAACCGCGGGATAGCGAACCTTCCCGGCGCTCACCAACTCCTGCACGGCCGCGAGTGTTTCCTCGATGGGGGTTTTCCAGTCCGGTTGGTGGAGATAATAGACATCCACGTAGTCGCGTCCCAAACGTTTCAGGCTCTGATCCATCGCCTTCCGAATGGCAGCGTGGCTGAGCCCAGAATCGTCGGGGCCGTCGCCCATTTTCCCAAACACCTTCGTCGCCACGATCACCTGATGTCGCCGGCTGCCCAATGCCTGTCCCAAGAAGGTTTCGGCGACGCCGTGGTTATAGACGTTCGCCGTATCAAAAAAATTGATACCCGCGTCGAGCGCGCGCGCCACCATACGCTCCGCCGTCGCTGCATCGGTTGAAGAACCAAACGTCATGGTTCCGAGCGAAAGCCGCGAAACTTTTAAGTCGGCATGCCCGAGATTTCGATATTCCATTCGACGTGACTCCTTCGTCCCTTTCATAACATGAATCCCTCGCCGGGGCCAACCGGCGAATGCCGCGGTTCATCTTCTGATGGTGGGGGTTTTCGCGGCACGAGGCGGGGAGCGACCGCTTCACGTGCAGCTCGGCGAGCCCACCGCGAAGCCGCTTGAAACGCTGGTGAAGGCCGATTTTTTTGAGGTTTTTAGGTGTCATGTGATATTGTTATCCATTAAACGAGGGGAATTTTCCTTTATGACCGCGGATGTCTGACCACGCTTCGGTACAATCCCCGACTCAACCTGCCAAGGGGGATCGCCTTTGCCCCCAATGCGGTCAGACCATTCCGTTTGGTCAGACGGAATGCCCCATTTGCTCCACGCACCACCGCTTTCTGTTCTGGAAACTGGAGCCGGAAAGTCTCCTACTGGCGAGTTTGATTCTGCTGGCGATTTTCTTTGTGGTTACCGGCTTCGTCGTGCGGGGCTATCATGCCCGGGAAAAAGCGCTGGCCATGCAATGGCGCCAGCGGGGTGAGGCAGCGCTTCGCTCCGGTCATCCGCGCCAGGCCGTTGAAGATTTTCACAACGCCCTCAACTACTCGCGCAGCAATGACCTTGACCTTCTCAATCTGGGCCGAGCCTTGATGCGGGAGGGGCATCTGGTGGAAGCTCGCGCCTATCTCCGCACGCTTTGGTCGCGCGAGCCGGGCGACGGCGAGGTGAATTTGGAACTGGCTCGCCTCTCGTTGCGGCAGGGAAACATTCAACAAGCCATCGCCTACTATCATGACGCGATTTACGGGGTGTGGTTGCGAGATGCCGTGCTCCATCGCCGGGAAGTTCGCTTGGAGCTGATCCATCTGCTGTTACAGCAAGGAATGATGGCCCATGCGGACTCGGAGCTGATTACGCTGGCAGGCGGCTTACCGGAGAACTCTCCGCTGCACACCCAAGCGGGACAGATGTTCCTGGAGGTTCAGGATTACCGCCGTGCTCTGGCGGAGTTCCAACGCGCGCTGCGGCTAAACCCACGCCCCAAGGCTGCATGGGCGGGGGCGGGCGAAGCGGCCTTCCACCTGGGGCAGTACGCTGAGGCAGCGCATTATCTGGGCACCGCGGCGGCCGATCACGCGGCCAATGCGCGGCAGCTCCACGAGCTTGCCGTGAGCGAAGCTGTCCTCTACCTGGACCCTTATCAGCCGCGCCTGGCGGAAACGCTTCGGGTGCGTCGCGCGCTGGCAGCGTTTGAGCGCGCGCACATGCGTCTCCAGGAGTGCGCCAAGTCCAGCGGCCAAAACCTTTCCTCCCACAGCTCTCAGGGGCCGCTTCAGGCAGCCTATGCGCAGCTTGAGAAGATCAAGCCCAATGCCGTCCAATGGAAACTCATGCGACAACCCGACCTGCTGGTTCCTTTGATGGATGCCGTCGCGGCCGCAGAAGGGGCCGCCGCGCGTCAGTGTGGTCCCGGAACGCCGCTCGACCAAGCCCTGCTTCTTATCACCACGCAACGGGGAGTGCTGCGTGACTGAAACCGCCCCGCCCATCTCTCCCCCCGTATCCGCCGACCGACCCTGGTCCAAAGTTTTGGCGTTTTTCCAACGCTTCGAGCGTCCGCGGTTGGCGCTGCGGGAAGATTGGCTCTTCTTATTTTTGGCCATCATTATCGGGCTTTTTAGCGGGCTCGCCGTGGTCTGCTTTCACGTGGCGATTCAGTGGATCCACCTGGGCCTGCTCGGTTCGTCCCTTGCGCCGAGTTTTCCCGCCGTCGTGCTCGTGCCAGCGGCGGCGGGTCTGGGGGTGGCGC
This sequence comes from Acidobacteriota bacterium, assembly GCA_021828245.1. Lineage (GTDB taxonomy): Bacteria > Acidobacteriota > Terriglobia > UBA7540 > UBA7540 > JAKCCV01. The sequence continues at coordinate 390 of JAKASC010000090.1, read as the reverse complement.
TTCTGGTCATCCATCTGTTTCCTCGAGTGCGCGGCAGCGGGGTGAATCAAACCAAAGCCGCTGTGTATATTTATGACGGCTTTATTCCGTTCAGCACCGTCGTCGGCAAGTTCGTTACCTGCGCGCTGGCCATTGGCGGCGGGCTGTCCCTGGGGCCCGAAGACCCTTCACTCCAAATGGGAGCCGGCATCGCCTCGGCGTTGGGGCGTCGGTTGCGAATGTCGCGCGAGAAAGTTCGCCTGATTGCGCCGGTGGGGGCGGCGGCCGGATTGGCCGCAGCGTTCAACGCTCCCATCTCCGCCGTCCTTTTTGTGATTGAAGAAGTGATCGGCAATTGGAGCGCGGCGGTACTCGGCGCTATCGTGCTGGCAGCCGTTTCCAGCGTCATGG